>CBDVAV010000652.1:0-3178 GCA_965372055.1 uncultured bacterium
CACCCCAACCTCATCCCCCCAACCCCCTCACCCGCCACCCCCCCCCACCGGGGGGCCATTAAGGGGGGGGTTAATTGTTCGCGATTACCCCCCCAGCAAAAAAGGCTAAAGTGTGAGTGAATTTTTCTATTTAAAAATTTGTAAAATTGATTTAGGGGGTATCACTTTTAAATAAAAATGTCATTTGTGATACCACCAAAAGTGATACCGGTATACTTCTGAATAGTCTCTGAAATACACTTCTAAGTACTTTTTAGGCTAAATCTATAAGTGTAATTTAAGAAATTTGATGCGTCAGAATAAATGATTATATCTTTCTTGTTGCTGTTGGTTTGATTACCGGCCATTTCCATGCTGCCACAGCATGTGTAAAAATACTTTTCATTTTTTCAAAGCAAAAAGTTGATTCCAACCATTTGTGTTAATCGTCGTGTCTTATATAAAACAAAATATTACTTTAACCATTTAACAAATTCTTAATTGATTGTGAGTATGAAATCTGCCATTTTAAATCTTGCCCTACCTTTTGCAATAATTTCAATATTTTCAGCTTGCCACAACGATGCTGATGAACCAAGTCCGCTTTCTAAAATAGAGACAGCAGACAGCAGTGCATCAGGTTCTTTTGCTTCATCAACTCCATCGGGTAACAGTGGTGGTAGTGTTAATCCCGGTCCTAATGCCGGTGTTATCACTGCTGCCGAATGGAATGACCTCGAAAACTGGGAATTCTGGGAAAATTTAATAAATGAGCAGGAATATAGTGAAATACAGGATATCTGGGAATTTTATTTTGACCAAAGGTATTCTTTCCAATTAGTCAATGAACATGGAGGTCCGGTTGTAGATGCAAATGTTGGTTTATATTTTGAAAACGAGCTTATGTGGGAGACTAAATCAGACAATTTTGGAAAAGCCGAATGTTGGGTAAATCTTAATGGAACTGGATCTATGCAGTCTTCAGGTAATTTTAAACTAAGGGTAAACGATCAGGTAGTAAAAAACAATTTATTATCAAATCAACCTGAAGTAGAACAAATTGTACTGACAGGAGTACCCCAGGTTTCGAATAAAGTGGATATTGCTTTCGTAGTTGATGCCACTTGGTCTATGGGAGATGAGCTTGAATTTTTAAAAGTGGAATTATTGGACGTTATACAAGAAGTAAAATCCAGTAACCCAAATATTGAACTAAATATTGGCACTGTTTTTTATAGGGATGAAGGCGATGAGTACGTTACCAGAGTATCACAATTATCGAGTGACATCCTAAACACGATAAATTTTATACAAGACCAGTTTGCAGCAGGCGGAGGAGATTATCCTGAAGCCGTACATACTGCATTAAATGACGCAATAGCTCAATTGAATTGGTCAGTTGAAGCCCGATCTCGAATTATCTTTTTGGTCTTAGATGCACCACCTCATCAAACACCAAATATAATTTCTGAAATTAGATATAATACAGGGCAGGCTGCAAAAAAAGGGATTAAAATTATCCCAATTACTGCCAGTGGTATAAATAAAGAAACGGAGTTTTTGATGAGATTTATGTCAATTGCTACAAATGGGACTTATGTTTTCATAACAGATGACAGCGGAGTAGGTAATGACCATTTGGAACCGACAGTTGGGGAATATGAGGTTGAGTATTTAAATGATCTAATGGTGAGACTGATCGATAAATATGCATTGCACAACCATAGTTCGTATGATTGAAAAATGAGTTTCGGGTTGGCTTTCACAAATAGATTTATCTATTACTTAGTGATAAACCAAACACCGAAACTAATGAACAAGATCAAATTACAAAGGATTCGATGGGGAAACCATATTTGTTGGCATTGATTTCCACTTGAAGAGTTGGAAGGTTAGCCTTCACAGCAAGGAATTCGAGTTTAATACTTTTACACAGCCACCAGACAGTGCGAAACTGATGAAACATTTGCTACATCATTATCCTGGAGCTAATTACCAATGTGTTTATGAAGCTGGTTTTTCTGGTTTTTCCACCCAACGGCAATTGACTGCCCTTGGTGCAAAATGCCTTGCACAACACCACATGATTTCACAATTCCAAGTCCCAATATTGGGAGACTCTATCATTGCTGCTACTCAAGGCCGATTATCTAGCTTTTATATGATTTTTCTAATAAGGGTCATTTTGAGATACTAATGGAGAAGTTCCTTCAAGTGATAAATTCAGAATTGAAAAGGAGAATGCAAGGAAAGAAAGGTTAAAACAGAATATGAAAGTCGAATGCTGTGATAGGAAATAGATCGACAACCAGAGAGGTATTGATGTAATGACTGAGGACAAAGTTTAAATGTTAAAACAAATATTGATCAAAACTTAAGCATGATAGGGGTCATTAAAAAGGCTTTTAATTGATTGGAATCGAAAACGAAATTTGGTAACTAGTATTACAAAACTATGTTGTGTTGTGCATTGAATGATGAATAGCAATTCTCGAATCAGAGCTACAAGTAGTGATTAGCAATTAACTAATATAAGTTCTTATTTTGAGATATAATCATGAACTCAAATCTGATACAGGCTTCTGTGTAAAACAATGCTTGAACCAAAATTTGATCTAGTCTCAATATTTCTTCTGATCGGTCTATTTCAGGCCTTTTTCTTGTCAATCTTTTTCTTGTCAAAAAGGTTAGAAAAAAATGAGAATCTAATAGCCGGTATTTTATTGGTCGTTGTTGGATTTTTAATCCTCGATGTATTTCTTGAGCAATCGGCACTGATTGTAAAAGTAATTTATTTGTACAATGTATCTCAACCGTTTGCTTTGCTTTTAGGGCCTCTTTTTTACTTATGGATTAGCCGTTCGCTCAAAGAGAACCCCATTATAAAAAGGTGGATTCATTTGCTCCCCTTCTTTCTTTACCTATTGTATTATTCTTTCTTCTATCTTCAACCTGATTCCTTCAAAGAATTTTCATTCGCCAGGAACCATCTTCACATCACACCCCAGCAGTTCATTGAAATTAGTTTTCATCCCGACCCAATTGGAATCAACGAGCATTTTGACAAAATTTTGTCAACCTCTCAATTTATTTATTTAATACTCTCTATCATTCTTATACAGAAAGCAAAATCACGAACCCAAGAGAAAACTCTTAAACGAGCTATTTGGCTTGTTTCCATTGCTTATACCGTCGGTGC
>CBDVAV010000653.1:0-3175 GCA_965372055.1 uncultured bacterium
GCTCCACTGACGTGACCCTTGTCCCCATTGCAAACATCGTTTTTGGGGGCACAGGGGCAAACCGGACTGTTACCGTTACACCTGCTGCCGGTCAGTCCGGTTTTGCAACCATTACTGTTACAGTTACGGACCTTGATGGTGCCACTGGTTCCGATTCATTTGTTTTGGATGTTGCAGCCGCCGGGGGAAGCACAACCGTTTACGTGGACCAGTTTGTTATAGGCAGTACAAACGATGGCACTTCCTGGGCCAATGCCTACCCAGACCTTCAAGGTGCCATTGGCTCAGCTAATCCAGGGGATGAAATCTGGGTGGCAGCTGGAACTTATGTTCCAAGCGTTCCTGGTGGAAGAGCCTCAACTTTTCTAATGCCTGACGGCGTAAATGTGTACGGGGGTTTTGCTGGTGGTGAAGCACTGTTAAGTGATCGTGACGTGGTGATCAACTCTACCATTCTAAGTGGTGATATTGGTATCGGAGGGGACAATTCCGATAACAGCTATCATGTTGTTTCCGTGATTGATGTCAGCTTTGGAAGCCTGGATGGTTTCACTGTACAAGATGGCAATGCCGATGGTTTTGGATTTTTAGGTGTAGATGAAGACGGAGTAGGTGGGGGCGTTTTAGTTTGGGATATGAGTTTGGGATTCACTGGGTATTTTATACGGAACTGTATTTTCGCTGGCAACAGCGCTAATTATGGTGGAGGGGTAGGTCAATTGGCAGGATTTCACGACCCTACACCAGGTATTGAAGATCCTTTTAGTTCTTCAACCTTGATGCTTGAAAATTGTGTATTTGATGGAAACCAGGCCACAACTTTAGGAGGGGCAATGTATAACGCAATTGTAGCCTATAATGCGTTTTCTACTATTGATGCAGTTAATTTGACCATCATTAATAATACGGCAAACGCAAATGGAGGAGGGGTGGCATCAGAATTACGGGGTATTGATGAATTACCCGAAGGTTCTGAATTTGTCGGATTTATAGACACCCATTTTTATAATAGTATTTTCAATAATAATCTCGCATCGGGAACAGATCAGTCGGGATTTAATTTGGGAGCTAATCAGGATTGCGAATATTGTCTGTTTTCCGATGATCCTACAGCTATTGGATATAATACCAACAGCACAGTAAGCACGACCCCTTCATTCAATGAGGGGGAATATACCTTGCAAAATTCCTCTGCAGCGCACAATGCTGGAGGCAACACTTATGTCGATGGTACCATATTTTCTATACCCGAAGACCTGGCAGGCAATGCCCGTATCCAGGAGGTCACAGTGGACCTGGGCGCTTTTGAATTTACTGCTGCCCCAGGCAACAGTGCCCCTACCATTTCCGATGTCTTCAACCAGTTCATCAATGAAAATGACAATACTGGTGCATTGCCATTCACCATTGGGGATGCCGAGGATGCCGCCACTGTCCTTACTTTATCGGCAAGCTCCACTGACGTGACCCTTGTCCCCATTGCAAACATCGTTTTTGGGGGCACAGGGGCAAACCGGACTGTTACCGTTACACCTGCTGCCGGTCAGTCCGGTTTTGCAACCATTACTGTTACAGTTACGGACCTTGATGGTGCCACTGGTTCCGATTCATTTGTTTTGGATGTTGCAGCCGCCGGAGGCCCAGGTCTTGGAGCAACAGTTGTAATAAATGAACTAAAAGCCAATGCCGTAGGTAGTTGCGACCTGGTGGAATTACGGGTAATCGAAGGTGGATCTATGTTGGGTATTGCCTTGAAAGAAAGAAGCACCACCGTGCTAACATTTACTGATTTTGCCGTGGCCCAAGATGACATTATAGTGGTACACTTTAATGGCTTGGATGGCACCTGTAACCCCAACAGCAGCGGCAATGAAACCACTGCAATTAATCAAAGCCCAAAAGCCAGTTTTGGGGCAAATTTTGATACTGCATTTGACTGGTACACTGCTGATGCAGGGCTGGTTGGCACTACTGATAATGTAATTTCATTGCTGAACCAGGACGCCTCCATTTTGGATGCGGTTTTTATCTCTAATAATGATAATAGCACTGCTGCAGCTAACAATACCGAAGCGGCAATAGTTGCTGCAGTGGGAGAATGGCAAATGCCTGGCGGGGGAATTCCTGCTCCTGGGTTTATAGATGGCGACTTTGAAGCCAACGCTGTGCAGGATATAAATGGTGCAAACTCATTGCAGCGTAACAGTAACGGAGACCACAACACAAATTTTGATTGGACAGGGAACATAACTACCACTTTCGGGGCATTGAACATTGGACTTGGACAAAGCCTGATTGCCGGAGACTTTGCTGCGCCAACGCCTACAATTTCTTCTTCCTTTACCAGTCCTGTAAGCACCGCCACCTTTAACGTCGTGGTTACCTTTAGTGAACAAGTTTTCGGCTTTAATGGCTCAGGATTATTAATCGTTAATGGCACCGCCGACCTTGCATCTGTAAATGACAACCATGACAACTCCTATACGGTCAGCATTACCGCTACTGCTCTGGGGACGGTGACAGTTGGCTTTTCCGAAAGTACCGTGTTCGATATAAATGGCAACCCAAACACTGCTGCTTCTACTTTTAGTATGGAATATGGAAATATTGCACCAGTATTGGATAATAGCTCACCACTTACCATGACAGCAATCAATGAAGATGCCGTCATTAATAATGGGGAAGTTGTGAGTGATTTATTATCTGGATTGGTTACCGACTCGAATGGTGACCTGGTTGGGATGGCTATTACAGCCACCGATAATAATAATGGAATCTGGCAGTACAGTCTTGATGCTGGTGCTTCCTGGAATGATATAGGAGACCCAATTGAAACGGCGGCATTTCTAATCTCACCGAATGCCAATTCAAAGTTGCGCTTTATACCTGGAACTGATTTCAATGGTACGGTCAACCCGGGATTGACTTTCAGGGCCTGGGATGGAACTTCTGGGACAGAAGGTAATATCGCTGATGCAAGTGTGAATGGATTGACTACAGCCTTTGGCATTGAGTTGGGAGTGGTTGAAATTACTGTCAATGCAGTTAACGATGTTCCACTTATAACTGCTTATGGTGGGACTATATCAATGGATGAAGACAGCCCGTTGACAATTGACCTAAACCAGTTCACTGTAACTGACGTGGACAATACCTTCCCGACAGGGTTCAGTTT
>CBDVAV010000654.1:0-3171 GCA_965372055.1 uncultured bacterium
TCCCCGCAGACTTCTCAACCTTTTCAATTGGACATAAACAAGTTATAAATACGGCCAAGGGTGAATATTCCTTTGGAAAATCAGGATATAGGTAATAAAACCAATATGGAAACGACCTGTCAAGAAAGTCAATATATTCTCTAATTTCTGAAAATTCATGTATTGCTCTTGGATCATGGTCATATCCATGAATCATTATGTTGAGTTTATTAAAGTATTTCCGTGGAGTTTGATGCATTTCAATCAAAGCTCCATAAATGTTAGAAAAATCAAATGATTCAATATCCTCTCTTGAAATAACTAGAATAATTAATTCGCTTTCTTCTCCAATATTCATTTTAACAGACTATCAAATTCTTCAAATGTCATTACCTCATATTCTTCCACAAGAAATTTCAAGGTAGCATTCGACCCTGTTACATAATATTCTTGAAATGTTACATCGAGTTCAATCTCAACATCAATTCTCCTCAAGAATTCATTTCTAACCAATTGAATGTTGGACTTGACCCAGGTAATTTTTTTCAAGAATTTTTGATGATATTTTTTTTGCCGAAAATGATCGTTAACTACTTGACCCAAACCCCGTGCATCTATGATAGGAGCTAATGCTTTGCATTCAATTATTCGAATTACTTTTTCTGAATCATTGTAGGCGATTATATCAATTTCTCCACATGGAATCGGCTTACCATTTACTTTTTCAATGCGCAAGCACTTATTTCCTTTGACTTCCAGCAATCTCGTTACCTCTTTTTCGAAAGTTGATATTCGGTAAAAAGATTCAATTTCAGCAATAGATTTCTTGGATTCGGAATTGATCTTTAGATCTTCTCTTTGCCCCAATGAAAGTTTGGTAATGAACACATCCACCCATTCAGCAAACATTCTTGGGCTAATCAAAATATGTTGACTTGAATTTCTTATATCGTCTCTTTTAGCAGATTCTTTGTCATAGATTGCTTCAAGTTTGGATTCCAATTTCAGAACTATACCAGCATGGAACAGCATTCTAGTCTGTTGATTTTTTCTAAGGAAGTCTCTTTCTTGATAGGTATCAGTATTGATGTTTAGGAATGATAGATCTATTAGGGATACAATTCTAGATTTATGTATTCCAGTCAAAGAGTTCAGGATGTCAACAAAGTCATCCAAGGGTTGAACAGTAATGGAAGCACCTGTTACATTGGAAATTCCTTCAATTATTGCTTTAATTATTAATTGAATTTCTTCTATCGTTATTGAGTAGAACTCTTCTAGAAAATCATTCGTTTTAGCTGTAATTAAATCACTATTTGGTGAGAATCGCGAATATTTGTCCCAATCAGTTTTCTTAAAAATGGATTCTCGTATTTTTTGAAAAAGTTCGTTCTCAGATGGTTCGAGTGTAAAAAGCTCACGAAATAAGTCGGGGGAGAAAAGTATTTTGGCAGTAGATAATTGTTTATTCAAATAGTGCAAATAATTTGAGAATTCTGAGGATTGCCCCATACCAATAAGGTAAGTTAGAATGAGGTTCATTTGCTTTTCATCTGGCCTGTCCTGATCATGTGGGAATTCTCCGGATTCCAACCTCTCAAGCGCTATTTCGATTACGTATCTCCAACCATACCTTCCAATTGGGGCAAATTCCTTAGGTCCAGATACTTGATCTATGCCATCCTCAAAATAGATTACTGTCCAAAGCTCTAGCTGTTTATATGCTTCCAGAATGACCCCTGCTGGATGAATTTTATTAAGTTCCTTAACTAGTTTGTTTTTTAGATCATCGTAGCAATCGTTATAGAACTTTTTGATTGAGTTTATGTCCGAAATTTCATTAAACCTTTCCTTGGGCCAACATTTGTATATGGTTCGATTCAGTACAGAATCTTGAGGGGTCTGATACGGACTTACTTTATATTCTTTCAAAAATGTCTGTTGAATTTAGTTGCACCAATTGTGCCCAACAACTGTGTAAACGCCATATGGTGTTTATTTACCTTTCAAAATTAACAATGAATGTTGCTTATCCACCCAATATGGTAGGTTAACTGCACCTTTTGCAAGATATGGTAAATATTAGAGACAGTCAATACATATAAATACGTATGTCCGCTATCGTCAGGTCAAGTATGTTTTGTTTGCTACGGGCAAACAAGATCCCTCGACCAAAACTCGGGATGACTGAAATCGCCAACTTCCGGAGACAAATGGCATACAAAGGCAAGACTCGGTATGACGGCAATCGCCAACTTCTGAAATAAGTCGCACCCCCGCTAGCTACTTATCGTTTCATCAGTCTCAGTACATACCTGAATTTATGGTTAGACACTTCAAGAATATATATATTGTCTGGTAAGTTCTTGGTTGACAGTTGTATTTCCATCACAACAGTAGACTTCATTAAAGTCTTGCTTAATTGTAGTTTACCGGAAATATCATACAAGTTGACAATTACCTCTCCAAAGCCCTCATTATCCACCTTAATGGTTACAAACTCACTAAATGGGTTAGGGTATACTTTTACATTGGACAGTATTAAGTTATCTTCAATGGCCACGACCTCTTCCACTACTTTTACAGGCTGAACCTGCTGGTTATTGGTTTCATTGGTCTCTGGAATTACATCGTCAGGATCCACTATCGCAATCAGGAAGTAATCTCCCAAAGCCTGTGTATCAGAAATGGAAACATTAATAGTTATATCACTACTGACACCAGGATCCAAGATCGGTACAACTCCACTACCTAAGCTCAAATCCCCGGCATCTTGCGTTTGATCGGTTGAAAGGAACAAGACAACACTGGTAACATTTGATGCATTTACGCCATCATTAAGCACAGTTATAATTGCACTCACCGTACTGCTTACAGGAAGACTATCAGATGGCAATGTTATCAGCGGAATAATCAGATCGGTTGGCTGCGGGGCGATTACCGTTATTGGAGTGGTAACAATATTGTTGCTCTCATTACTCTCCATGGCAACATTCCCTCTATCTATATTATATATCAAGTGCCAATCGCCAAGTGCAGTTCCAAATGGTATCCTAAGTGTTTCACTTAATGATTTAATTCCAAGGGGCAATAGCAAACTTATGGTATCAGTACCAAGTAGTATATCTTCAGTATCGAAGTTGGCATCATTTGACAGGAAGTATTCCAATGAAGTTGAAGGTGCACTTCCCA
>CBDVAV010000655.1:0-3161 GCA_965372055.1 uncultured bacterium
CCCCCGATGTTAAGGTTGGCAGATAAGACTTTTATCTTTTGCCGGAACTCTCCTTTGCCCCTGAAATAGGTGTAATCCCCTTCGAAAATCTCATCGTAAGCCTTTTTGGGATTTATGGGCTTTATACCTCCAACTAACTCAAATGATTCATCAGGTATAAATTCAAATTCTGTAACCATTGGACCCAGGTCAGGATCAAAGTCACTGGAGTACAAATACCATTTTTTATCTATGTCTGCTAAAAAAATCAGTTCGATCTCATCCCCAACCCGTGGTTCCTCAACGGAAGATTCAAATGTCCAGGTTGCCGGCCTCAGTATCTGTGACCAGGAAAAGAAAACTGAAAAAAGAAGTACAAATGAAATTAAAATATTTCTCATATGGATTAATTACAACAACTACTAATAATACGATTTTTTCAAAAATAGTTCAGTACCAATCAGCTATTAAGTCAAAATTAATACCAATTCAGATATCCAGGTTATCATTTACATTTTAATAACAATTAAGGTACAATAAAGACTTTTAGAGAGGGGTCTGTCCGAAAAACAACAACCGTCATTACCCGACCGTGCCTGATGGCAGGCATGCTTGATCGGGTAATCCAATTGATCATTTACAAAGTTTGATTGGGATTCCCGCTTTTGCGGGAATGACGC
Organism: uncultured bacterium; assembly: GCA_965372055.1. Classification (GTDB taxonomy): domain Bacteria; phylum Bacteroidota; class Bacteroidia; order Cytophagales; family Cyclobacteriaceae; genus CBDVAV01. Next base: position 660 of record CBDVAV010000655.1, read on the forward strand.
CCTGGATATACTTTTGAAAAAGGTCATATCTCTTCCATTATTATAGCATCAATGCGCCTCCAGCCAGTTATCCCCCACGCCCGTTTCTACTTCAATGGGAACTTCCAGCTTTATGGCATTTTGCATTAGTTTAATCACATTTTCCCCCAGGAAATCGACCTCGTCAACATGTGCCTCGAATACCAATTCATCGTGGACTTGCATCGTCATCCTGGAAGCAAGTTTCTCTTTTTCCATCCAGGCATGAATATTGACCATGGCAACTTTGATCATATCAGCGGCACTTCCCTGAATAGGGGCATTGATGGCATTTCTTTCTGCATATCCACGGGTGGTAGCATTCCTCGAATTGATGTCCCTTAGGTATCTCTTGCGTCCCAGGATAGTTTCCACGTACTCCTTTTCGCGGGCTTCATTGATGGCATTGTCCATATATCGCTTCACCGCTTTGAATTCAGTGAAATAATTCTCGATTATTTCCACGGCCTCTTTTCTGGGGATATTAAGGTTATTGGAAAGTCCGAATGCCGAAATGCCGTAGATCATCCCGAAATTAGCTGATTTGGCCATACGGCGCATATCAGGATCGACAGAATCGAGCGGTATTTTAAAAATCTTGCTGGCGGTAATGGAATGAATATCTTTGTCGTTTTTAAAGGCATCGATCATATTCTCATCTTTCGAGAAATCCGCCATAATCCGAAGCTCTATCTGGGAGTAATCTGCCGATAATATTTTAAAACTTCTATCTCTTGGAATAAAAGCTTTTCTCACTGCCCTGCCTTTTTCTGTACGGATGGGTATATTTTGCAGGTTCGGATTTACGGAGCTCAGTCTTCCAGTGGCAGCTACTGCTTGGCTGTAATTGGTATGAATCCGTTGGTCCCAGGGGCTAATCATTTCCGGTAATGCATCCAGGTAAGTATTTTTCAACTTCAAAAATTCGCGATAATCGAGAATCTCTTTTACAATATTATGCTCTGAGGCCAGCTTTGAAAGGATTTCCTCCCCAGTAGCATATTGCCCTGATTTGGTTTTCTTAGGTTTTTCAATCAGTTGCATTTTTTCAAACAGGACTTCGCCAAGTTGCTTGGGGGATCCAATATTGAACTTTTCCCCAGCTATATCATATATTTTCTGTTGTGTCCGTTTAATATCGACCTCGATATCAGAAGACATGGTTTTCAGGGTATCCACTTCTATCCTGACACCGGAAAGTTCCATGTTTTCAAGCACCCTCAATAGTGGAAACTCAACTTCATTGAGCAGTTTTTCCAATTTTCTTTCTTTTATCTGTTTTTCCAATAAGGGTTTTAATTTCAGGATGAAGTCAGCTTGTTCACCGCTAAAAACAGACAATTTAGCAGTATCAATATCACGCAAGGAAGTTGGTTTTTTGCCAGTATCAGTCAGGCTTTCTAAAGGAAGCATTGAATATCCCAGGTAATTCTCCGACAGAACATCCAATGAATGGCTTGTTTCAGGATCTATTAGATAATGGGCAATCATCAGATCGAAAATGACACCCTGGACTTTGATACCATATTTCTGCATTGTGATGAAGTCGAATTTTAGATTGTGACCTATTTTGGCAATCTTTTCGTTTTCAAACACCTCTTTAAATTCGTGCAATGTGGATTTCAAATCATCCAGATTTGAGGAAAAAGGGACAAAATAAGCATCTCCGGGATAATAGGAAAATGCCATGCCAGTGAGGTCATCGTCTATTGGATCTACTCCTAAAGTAATGGTCTTCATCACGAATGCTTGCTGCAATTTCAGGAATTGTATTAGCCTTTTCCTGGCTTCTGGGGTATCCACCAATTGGTAATGGGCCTCGGACGAGCTGATGACGGAAGGTTTTGCTTCCGTTCCTTCTTCCTCTGAGGCTCCCTTTTGTGACTGATCAAAGAGCGATATCTGGCCCGATGTTGCTCCTAGTGTAGCTGCTTTATCAGCAAATACCCTGTTGATCAAAGTCCTGAACTCCAAATCTTTGAAAATTGCTTTCAAGCTTTCTTCATTCGGTCCGGTATAGGCTAAATCTTCTTCATTGAAATCCACTGGCACATTCACATCAATGGTGGCCAGTTCTTTTGATAATATTCCCTGCTCTGCAAACTCTTCAACCTTTTCCTTCATTTTGCCTTTGAGTTGGCCTACGTTAGCCAACAGCCCTTCGACCGAGCCATACTCCTTAATGAATTTTACTGCGGTTTTTGCACCTACCCCTGGAATTCCAGGAATATTATCAGCAGCATCACCTTGTAATCCAAGTATATCCCTTACCTGTTCAATCCGTTCTATTTGCCATTTTTCTTTGACTTCTTCTATTCCTAAAATGTCCACAGCGTTTCCCATATAGGCTGGTTTATAAAGAAAGACGTGCTCATCTACCAATTGCGAGAAATCTTTGTCGGGGGTCATCATGTAAACATCAAAACCTTTGGTTGCCGCCTGTTTCGCCAACGTGCCAATGATGTCAACAGCTTCGAAGCCATC
>CBDVAV010000656.1:0-3159 GCA_965372055.1 uncultured bacterium
GCAAATCGAAATGATAAAGAAACTGCTTGATAATGGACATGCCTATGTAGTAAATGGATCAGCTTATTTTGATGTTGAAAAGTATAATGAGAGCCATAATTATGGTATCCTCTCCGGGAGAAAGATAGAGGATCTTTTAGTTGGGACACGTACTCTTGATGGTCAGGAGCAAAAAAGGAGTCCACTTGATTTTGCATTATGGAAAAAAGCTTCATCAGAACATATCATGCAATGGAATTCGCCTTGGGGCAATGGGTTTCCCGGCTGGCACCTTGAGTGTTCGGTAATGAGCACCAAATACCTTGGGGAAAGATTTGATATTCATGGTGGTGGAATGGATTTAAAATTCCCACATCACGAATGTGAAATTGCCCAATCGAAGGGTGCATATGGTGAAGAACCGGTAAAATATTGGATTCACACCAATATGTTAACCGTAAATGGGCAGAAAATGAGCAAGTCATTGGGCAACTCCTTTTTACCTTCAGAACTAATCTCAGGTAATCATGAACTATTGGATCAGGCCTACTCTCCGATGACAGTGAGGTTCTTAATGCTTCAATCACATTACTCGAGTACTTTGGATTTTTCAAATGATGCACTAAAAGCTGCCAGGAAAGGATATAAGAAACTAGTTAATGGGTTCAAGATTGTCAACGATCTGGAATACCCGGGAAGCATGAAGATTAACGAAAATGCCGAATTAAAAAGTCAAATTGACAGTTGGTGTGATGGATGCCAGATGGCAATGAATGATGATTTCAACACTGCTTTGGCAATTGCAAACCTGTTCAACCTCCTGAAAAAGATCAATTCATTACAAAATGGCAGTTTGGATTTTTCACAACTTAGTATTGATACATTTGAAAAATTAAAACAAACCTATACTACATATTTTGAAGATATTTTGGGATTGATTGAGGAAAATCCAGCAGATTCGGATCATATGATTAGATGCATAGTCAAATTATATAAAGATGCAAAACACCACAAAGATTATGAAACTGTTGATAAAATCAGGGATGAACTAAAGTCAAGTGGTATTATTTTAAAGGATATGAAAACTGGGATTGACTGGGCATATGAGGAATAATCTGAATTTATTGATCTGCCTAATAGCTATTAACTGGAGTTGTAATAATTCTAATACCGGGGTAGGGGGTGTTGTAAAAGAAGAGTTAAAAAAGAACATAGACATTCCAGCATTTAACGCCGATTCGGCATATTTGTATATTGATAAGCAGGTTTCATACGGCCCAAGAATTCCTGGGACAGAACCTCATCGCCAAACGGGAAATTACCTGGTAAATAAATTAAATGATTATGGTGCTGAAGTATTAGAGCAAGTATTTGAAGCAAGCACTTTCGATGGAAACAGGGTTGAACTCAGGAATATCATTGCTTCTTTCTTCCCAGATAAGTCAAAAAGAATATTGCTGGCTGCACATTGGGACACGAGACCTTTTGCGGACAAAGATAAAGAGCGGCCAGATGATCCCTTTGATGGTGCTAATGATGGAGGCAGTGGAGTTGGGGTGTTACTGGAATTAGCAAGGGTGCTGTCCATTAGTTCGCCGCCCGAAGTAGGGATAGACATCATATTTTTTGATGGCGAAGATTGGGGAAGCTCTAGCACTGCACCTGAACAGGGACTGGATTCGTGGTGGTGCTTAGGATCTCAATATTGGTCTAAAAACAAACATAAGCAGGGATACGCGGCTTATTACGGAATTTTACTGGATATGGTTGGTGCTCGGGATTCACAATTTCATATGGAAGGATATTCCCGAAAATATGCACCTAAAATTGTGAAAAAGGTATGGGACCAAGGGAATTCTTTAGGTTATAACCAATTTTTTATTTATAAAGAACAATCCTCGATCACCGATGACCACCAATTTGTAAATGAACTGGGTAAGATCCCTATGATCAATATTGTACATTTTGATCCGGAGCTTGGATATTTTGGTGACTATCACCATTCTCATAAAGATAATATGGAGATAATAGATAAGGTTGCCTTAAAAGCAGTTGGATCTACTCTTTTGCATGTAATTTACTATGAGTAGGTAAATTTTGCTGCCAGCTCCATGCATCTATTAAAGCTTGTTCGGTGGTCAATTCAGACTCCCATTTTAAAACATTTTTCGCCTTTTCAACAGAAGCGAAAACCTTTTCAACATCACCTGGTCTTCGATTGCCAAAAACATAATTTAATTTTTGATTTGTCAAAATTTCGAATTTCTGCACAATTTCCAAAACAGTGTCTCCTTTTCCAGTACCGATATTAAAAACATCATAATGGTTTTTTGACTCTTGTTTTTGCAAAAAATCCAGTGCCCTTACATGTGCCTTCGCAAGGTCAACAACATGGATATAATCCCTAATGCAAGTTCCGTCATGAGTATCATAATTATTTCCAAAAATCGTAAGGGTTTCCCGAATCCCAGCTGCTGTTTGAGTAACATATGGAACCAAATTGTCAGGTGTGCCAATAGGAAGTTCACCAATTAATGACGATTGATGTGCACCGATTGGATTGAAGTAACGCAATGAGATCGACTTGATACTTGGCTGACTTCTATAAAAATCTTCCAGTATTTGTTCACAAAGCTGCTTAGTATTTCCATATGGCGAAACTGCTTTTTTAATTGGGGATTTCTCGGTAACTGGTAGGATGTCAGGTTCACCATAAACAGAACATGAAGATGAAAACACTAGATTATTGATCTCTCCCTCTCCCATCATCCTGATCATATTTATCAAGGAATTGATATTGTTATAATAATAGTCAATAGGATTGGAAACCGATTCGGGCACAGATTTATAAGCGGCAAAGTGGATTATTCCGTCTATTTCATGATTTTTGAGAATTTCCATTAATTGCTGCCAATCATTGCAATCCCCTTGATAAACTATAGGGTCGTAGCCTAATATTTGTTTTAAGCCTTCGATTATAACCGGATCAGAGTTTGAAAAATTATCAAGGATTATTGGGACATAGCCGGCCTGGTTTAACTCAATAGCAGTGTGTGAACCAATGTACCCTGCTCCACCTGTCACTAAAATGTTACCCATTAATATAATCTGAAAATGAATGATGTTCCTTTTTCCGAAGTTCTTCTTTTGGAAGGGATTTGAAATATTCCAGGGTGATTC
>CBDVAV010000657.1:0-3147 GCA_965372055.1 uncultured bacterium
GGTATTATTATTGATCTTCTCATCTACCTCGGCGCAGATTGGAGCATGGAATCCCAAAGTGGAGGAAAAAGCTCAAAATGCCATTTCGGCTTTCAAAGAAAGAAACGCTGACATGGAATCTTATTTCCAAGACTCCTATGGATATGCAATCTTTCCTTTAGTGGGAAAAGGAGCCATCGTGATCGGAGGCGCACATGGTAGAGGTATTGTGTATGAACATGGAAAATTAATAGGTGCAGCAAAAATGACACAACTCACCATTGGTTTCCAGTGGGGAGGACAAGCCTATAGCGAAGTGTTGTTTTTTAAAAATGCAAAAGCTCTGGAATCATTTAAAAAAGGTAAGCTAAAGTTTTCAGGCCAGGTATCAGCAGTGGCGGTAACAATAGGGGCCTCTGCCGACATAGCATATGAAAATGGTGTGGCGGTTTATTCAATAACTAAAGCCGGCCTGATGTATGAAGCTTCACTTGGTGGGCAGAAATTTAATTATTTGCCCATTGCGGAAGAAGAGGGGAAGGAAATGATTATGGGCGAATCTAGATAAACTTAATCTGTCTGCAATATGGTCTATTATCAAGCCAATTCTTGGGATGGCTTTTTTTTGCTTTCAAAATGTAATGGCAATGCAGATTCCTACATAATCGCAGATAAATGGACTCAAATCCTATATGTTGTTACAAATGTTAAAATAAATTCCCTGTATGCACACAGCAGTGTGTACTATTTACTCTTTATAATGGTGTATTGTGGCGTGTAAAAGAATAGCTAGTTTTTTACGATAGTAAACTCAACCCTTCGGTTTAGCCTTCTTGTTTCCTCAGAGGCATTGGAAGCTATTGGTTTAGAACCACCGTATCCTTTACCGGAAAGCCGCTTAACATTTATCCCGTGCTCGGCGAGATATTTCTTGACTGTTTCAACCCTTTCTTGGCTTAATTCAATGTTTAACCTTGGGCTTCCCCTGTTATCGGTATGCCCTGAAAGTTCGATTTCTAGGTTGGGGTTATCTTTCATCATGTTAACGATTATATCTAACTGCTCGTATGAAGATTCTATCAAATCAGGGGTGCCTTGATAATAATGAACATGGTCCAAATTCATGGTAGTGCCTACTTCCAAAGGAAATAAAACAAAATTCACTTCTGCAAGACCAGTTGGGCTTTCAACATTTATGTCTTCATAAGCTTTGATGAAACCTTCCAACTCTACTTCAATTTTGTAATTGCCTGCGGATGCAATTCCAAAATTGTAATTTCCATTATCACTGGTGTTTGTTGACATTAACAATTGACCTTCTTTGTATAAATTCAATTTTGATTTAAGTGGTGCATTGGTTTTTCCATTGTTAACAAATCCAATAACATTAAAAGAAAAGTTTTTTTCTTCAATTTCGGGAACATTGGTTAAATCAATCGTTGGTTGATCTACAAGTTCCTGTGCTGTAAGGGCCATTAATGTAGAATCTGAAAATAGGCCCTCCATCTCATTTTGGTCAAATCTTCTGATCTTTATATCCCCATATCCATCACTGTTCTGTGTAGAAACAAATACAGCTTCTTCTTTACTGATAAACCTAAATGATAGCTCTTGCCCTTCCGTGTTGATTTTTTCGGTAAGATTCTGGGGTTTTGTCCACTTTTTCCAAGTGTCATCCAATCTTTTTGATAAAAACACATCCTGGCTGCCATATCCACCTAATCCATTAGATGAAAATATCAATGTTTCATTATCAGGCAATAAATATGGGGTTAACTCTTGTTTGTCAGTATTGATATCCGGTCCAACGTTTCTAGGCTGAGACCACCTGCCATTGGGTTGTAAAAAACTCACGTAAACATCTTCTGCTCCATGACTTCCAAATGATTCCAATGAAAGGACCATAATCTTTCCATTGTCAGAAAATGATGCTCCATAGTTGATGCTTTTAGTCATAAAATATTCTATATCCAGGGGAGTAGGGTAAGTCCAGCCATTCCCGGTTTTAACTGACCTGGAGATACCCTGGCTTTTCGGTAGACCTGATGTTGAATAATGATTGTAGAGGTACATGGTATTGCCATCCTTTGAAAACCCAATAATTCCATTCCATTCTTTATTGTTAAGTGAATTCCCCGCATTAAAGGGAATTCCCCAGTTCCCGCTTTCTTCAAGACGTGAATACCAGATATCTCCCTCATCTTTCACACCGCCAATATTTTCGGGATGAAATGATCTTACGAAGTAAAATGTGCGGCCATCAGGACTTAAAACAGGCAACTGTTCATGATACGGGGAATTCAATAATGCTAGCTCACTTTGTGAGTGGACAAATGAGGGTATGGTCAACACCATAACCATCAAACCAACATAAAACACTCTCCAATTCATGCTGCAAATTTAACAATTATCTATTGCAAACAGATATTCTTTAAAGTCAAGTTATACACTCAGCCACTGACTGTCCACGGCATAAAACCTCCATAGTAGCAACGCATCTTTTCCAGCATAATCCACACCAATTCTTTTACTTGTTCCAATCTCAATATCTATTCCATTATCTTCGAGCCAAATGGTATTGCCATCCAGTGGAAGGCCATAATGTGACAGATCAATTCCCAATGCTTCCGTAAGTTTGCCTGGCCCAGAAGTTAGGGATTTTGATCTTTCCATCATATTTCTCCTTTTACCCATGGTATGGATGCCAGATTGGGGTTCAATAGCACGTATTAGTATAGCATCTGCCTTTCCAGCCTGATTGGTTACGATATTGAACATATTATGGATGCCATAACAGAGGTACACATAAGCCAATCCCCCTGCTTCAAACATTACTGATGTTCTTTTTGTTTTTTTATTTGGATAAGCATGACAAGCTTCGTCAGTTTCACCGCAATAAGCCTCTGCTTCAACAATAATTCCTCCTGTTTTTTTACCATTGATTTGAGTAAATAGGGTTTTCCCAATTAAATCCCTGGCGATATCTTCTACTTTATCCCTTTGGAAGAATTCCCTGTCCAATTTTTTGTCCTTGATCATTTAAAACTGATGGTGCTCCCTGTTATATTATTGTTAATAAATCAACATACTTGTAACAATTTTTATAGATTTGATATCTTTAAAAGTTAAATCAAAAATAAAGCAACTATGAAAATATTTACTGGAACA
>CBDVAV010000658.1:0-3142 GCA_965372055.1 uncultured bacterium
CGAAAAAACTAATAGGCGAAGGGGTAGCAGTGGCAGTTTGCAAAACTTTTTGCCATAGTTCTGAAGCTTCGCTGCTTAACTTTAACACTTCCTTAAAACGAGCTATATCAAATGTATTGCCCGATACTTCTTCACATAAAGGAATCAGTTTTTTAATTTGTTTTACCACCAAATTAATTTCATCCTTGCTTACCTCATCTAAATACCTCGGAGGATGTATCCCTGCTATCGGGCAATTGAAATGATCTGCGTAGAAATTAAACCAGTCCTCTACTTCCCGGCATTGATTGGTATTATAAACTATTAAATCCGGTTTGGGAATTGCATTTAAACCATAATGAGTTTTCAAAGGTGTTTCTTGCGATAAGAATGCTCCAATATCACTGGTAGTATATGAACACACATGATTGGAAAAGCCACATTTTATCGCTTCGGGAATATAATCCACGGCTGTTCTGGTTGTGCCTAATAATGCACCATGGTTTTCAGGGAAATAGACCTCAAAACCAAACGAACGCAACAATTCGGCAGGGCCAACGCTGGTACACCATGCTATCTTTTTTATGTTGTTTTTAAATCCCTCGAAGTAATTGCACATCACTTTTTTCAACAACGCGGTACTTTCAATTTTATACATCATTGTAAAATATTAACCTCTGCTTTTTGGTCTAATTCAATCACATAAACATCCTCTTCTACTGGGACATCATCACCATATAAATTATTCATATGGTTTTTATAAGTTTCCAGAACTTTGTTTGGAGCTAGTTTCAAGGAAGGGGTGAGGGTATTTTTTTCCAGCGATAGTTCATCATCGATGATAGCTGCAGATTTTATTTTCGCAAACTTCTGATGAATGCTACCATTTGCATCATGAAGGCATCCGCTCAAACATTTTCCCAGTTCATTTAAATTTCTTGGACAAAAGCAGCCTTCCAAAGGAGACATATCATAATCCGGGTTTTGTATCGCGCTCTGGTTGGGGAAGATCAGGGCAACCGGATAATCTTTCCCTCTTCCCGTAACGATGGCATAAGAAACATAGTGACATTTAAGTTCTATTATTTTTTCAAGATCAGTAGGGATCACTTTCTCACCATTGGAAAGTTTGAATATCCTGTCTTTCCTTGAGATCAACTTCAGGCCTGAGTTTGTGATTTCCCCTACATCACCAGTCTTGAACCAACCATCATCGGTCCAAATCCCTTGATTGGCTTCATCATTTTTGTAGTATCCAACCATCACATTGGGGCCTTTTACCTGGATTTCATTATCATCGGCGATGCGCAGGCTTACTCCGGGAATTGGATTGCCCACTACACCGGTTTCCCTATCTACAGATGGATCTGTAAGCGTACAACAAGGAGAAGTTTCCGTAAGGCCCCATCCTTCAATTACTGGGATATTTCTCTTATTAAATTCGTCGGATATATTTTCGGGCAGGGCTGCCGCTGCAGTAAAAATAAATTTGAGACCTGAATTAAAGAACATATTCTCTGCTTCCTGATCCTTTTTAGTTAAATCAACTAACTCTTTATAAATTTTCGGAACACTGAAAAATACTGTTGGCATAACTTTCCGCCAATTGTCCAATAGAAGTAAAGGGTCTTTCCCATAACTGCTTTCCAGTGAAAACTCCGCACCATGGTACAATGCAGTAAAAAGCTCGAAAATACCTCCGAAACTATGATGCCAGGGCAAGTAGGATAAGAACCGATCATTTTCATCAATATCCCACAATATGTCCAATGCCGCTTGCTGGGATAATATATTTTTATGGGTTAACTGGACACATTTGGGGGATCCCATGGTGCCTGAAGTATACATGTTAAGGCAGATGTCGTCAGGATCGGCATCATTGTTTAGGTTAAAATCCGGATCCGCTTTTTGTTGTAAAAGTACACTGAACCGCATAAGATTTGGAAACCTTTCTTCTTTGATATCATCAAAAACAAATATCTGATTTAAGGATATGCTAGGACTAATATTGTTTAATTGCTGCTGTCCTTCAATTGCCAAGTATTTTGCATCGGAATGTTTGATCAATAATTCGGCGGTGTGTTGTTTAAAATTGGAAAAGATTGGAACTGCAATTCCCCCTGAAGCCATTACAGCAAGTTCCATAATTAGCATTTCCTTGCAGTTCCTGGAGAATAATACCATTTTATCCCCGTCCTTAAAACCTACTTGCTTTAACCCATAGGCTATGTTCTTTATGTCTTGATAGAGATCAATCCATTTAATGCCCTCATATTTACTTTCTCTTTTCTCACTATAGGCCACTTTATTTCCAAAACACGATAAGTTGCGTTTTAACATTGAAGCAATGTTCGATAAGATTTTAATTGGTTGTTTTGACTCAAGTACTTTCATAATAGAATATTACTTTTTTTTCTCAGGCATAGTGCCAAAAACAAAATCCCAAAGTCGAGTTGAAACCCCATGTGCCACATAAGGATTTATATAATGATGTACATGATGATGTTTCCAAAGGGCTTTCCATGGGGCATAGATTGGAGATTTAATCCGGTGTTGAGCGTAGTGAAGTGATATATAAGTCAAATAGCCCAACATAAAACCAGGGAAGAAGGCAAAAACATAAGTTGTATTTATCAGCCAGAAAATTAGAAAAAATACTCCTGATAGAATCAAACCTGGTATTGGTGGCATTGCGAGACGAGTTGGGTCTATTGGATACTGGTGATGGATGCCGTGTGCATTATGCTGTAGTTTAATTAAAAATTCCATGTTCGTTTCTGTATGATATAAAAACCTGTGAACGTTATACTCGGCAAATGACCAAAAGATAAATCCACCCATCATTGTTAGTAAAGCATAGTTAATCGGTATCCCCAACCTGGCTGTACCATACCAAAACAAAATTGAGCTTATCGTTAGGTGCAAAATAATTGGGCTAAAAATACTGGTACGGGTAAGGCTCTCCAGAAACTTGTTATTAAACAATGTGCCGCTTTTTTCTTTCCTGATGGCAAGATGATTTGGCATTTTTATTTCACCATTCTTAAATGCCAGGTATTGCTCTACATTATTTTCCATTTGTTTATATTTAGTTATTTAGGAATATTTCATATGATACTACTGAACACTCAATTCTTCCTTCTTCTTTAATTTTTGATATCGG
>CBDVAV010000659.1:0-3130 GCA_965372055.1 uncultured bacterium
CAGCATTATTTTTTATGAACTTAAGATAGAAATAACAAAATCCATCTGATAAGCGATATAAGATTTTGTTGTTTACTTTTTCAAATGCTTCATATTTTGCAACAAATCCGGACTCTTCAAGTTCACGAAGTGCATCTGAAAAGTCACCATTATCAGGTTTCTTTGACAATTCTATTAACCTCTTCCTCGTTAAACCTTTTCTTTTTGTTGCCAAGGTTGTGATTATCAGTTTATGCAATGAAGAGTTGGTGAATAACGAGATTAGGACTTCATCAAATTCTTTTACCATAACTCCTCCTACAGCAAAACATAATTGATCAATATTTTGGGGTACTGTGAAAGCTTTGTTAAGTTGTTTTAGGTAATATGGAACACCACCTAGTACCATATAAATTTGAATAACATCATAGTCTACCCAATCAATTCCTCTCTTTCGTAGATACTCTCTTGTTTCATTCAGATTGAATGGCATTAATCGAATTGTTCTGGATATTCGTCCGTGCAACCCATCTTGATTATGCACTATGTTTTGAACCATAAACGAAGCAGCACTACCACAAGCCACCACCAGCAAATCAGTTCTCTTGGTGCAGTAGTCATTCCAGAAGTGTTCAAACAACATCAAGAAGTCTGATCTTTGTGAGCACAGCCAAGGAAATTCATCTATGAAGATTACCTTCTTTTTATTACTTGTAAGCTTGTCTAGATATAATTTCAACATATCAAATGCTGCAAACCAATCCTTTGGGATATCAACATTTTTGAATCTAGTTGAAGCATTTTTAAGCTGACTCTGGAAATTTCTTAACTGTATTGTTTTCTTTGCCCCTTTGATACCTGTCATGTCGAACACTATGCGAGTCTTGTAACTCTCACGAATTAAGAAGGTTTTACCCACACGCCTTCTCCCATAAATTGCAATCAATTCAGACTCGTCACTTAACAATGCATCGTTTAGAATTTCCTGTTCCCTTTCTCTTCCCGTAATTATTTTACCCATTGTCTTTCTTTATATACTGACAATATTAATATCCGAGTTTACGCTAAATATACGAATTAAATCAATATTTAGCGGAAACCAGGGCTTAATAAATGAAATTATATATTTTCGAGTATCCGCTAAATAGTAAATTTTAATAAATATATAGCGGAAACACAGAATAAATAGAATCACTATAAAAGTGAATAAGCCAAAATTTAGCCCAATATATTATTTTGAATAGTTTGATAAAAAGACCATTATATCATGTAACGTATATAAAATTCTCACGCGTAAAATTTGCCAACGACTGAATATACTCAATTGTACATATATGAAAAGCAAGAAACTAATGATCAAATCCTAGATTGAACTTATTAGATTATACCAGCTATAGATCACAGCATTTTTCAAATGCCATATTTATTTAGCCTCCGGTAAAGTGCAGTTCGTGTAATCCCCAGTACTTTTGCTGTTTGTGTCACATTTCCTTGATTTTCCTCCAGGCTCTGTAGTATGAAATGTTTTTCCATTTCGTCTAAAGTCACTACATCGGATATTTTTTTTCCTGGTTTTGGGGTTTGAATAAAAAAGTCATCGGGCCTGATCGATTTTCCACTGCACAATATCACTGCCCTTTCCACGGCGTGTTGGAGCTCCCTTACATTACCCGGCCATTGATATTTCTTTAACCTGTTAATGGTAGAATTTTCAAAATGCAGTTCCTGCTTTTGATATTTCTTTTGGTAAATATCCAGAAAGTGATTCGCCAAGAGGTGAATGTCCTCCATACGATCCCGTAAAGGAGGAAGTTGGATTTCTACCGTGTTAATTCGATATAAAAGGTCTTGTCTGAATTCACCGGACTCCAGCATTTGATAAAGTGGCCGATTGGTAGCACAAATCAACCTGATATCAATTGGGAGCTCGATATTTGAACCAACTTTTTTGATGGTTCTGTTTTGGATCACTGCCAACAATTTGGCCTGTAGAGGCAGTGATAAATTACCAATCTCATCAAGAAATATTGTCCCTCCCGAAGCAAGTTCAAAGCTTCCTACCCTGGTTTCCTTGGCATCAGTAAAGGCTCCTTTAACATGTCCGAAAACTTCGCTTTCAAAAATGGTTTCGCTTATTGCCCCCAGGTCAACACTGATAAATGTTTCCTTTTTTCGGTTTGATCTATTGTTCAGTGCCCTGGCCACCAGTTCTTTGCCGGTGCCATTTTCACCCAGAATCAAAACATTTGCATCGGTAGAAGCTACTTTGTCTATCAATTCGAATACCCGTTGTATGGCGGGCGATTCCCCAATAAAATCACCAAATTGTCTATTAATACCTTCGGTAATTTTCAGTTGTGTGGTTTTGAGCTTGTCCACTTCAAGTTTACTTTGTCGCAATTGCATTGCCGATAATATTGTGCCCAACAATTTTTGATTTTTCCAGGGCTTAAGCACAAAATCTGTTGCCCCGATTTTCATTGCTTTCACTGCTAAATCGACCTCGCCATAGGCAGTAATTAAAATCACAATGGCATTTTTATCAATTTTCAATATTTTCTTCAGCCAATGAAAACCCTCCTCGCCATCATTTGTTCCTTTACTAAAATTCATATCAAGCAAGATCAAGTCTATGGAATTCTTCTCAAGGATATCGGGAATTTGGTTGGGGTCAGGGGAGATAGAAACAGTTTCGAATTGTTGTTTAAGAAACATTTTTGCTGTTTCCAATATATCGATGTTGTCATCTACTACCAATATATGTCCAGAAGTTTTAGCCATAAATCATTTTCTATTTGGCCAATATAATAAAGTGTATCGAAAACAAACATCAAAGTGTAATGAAAATGATACATAAATTTATCTGAGCATATAAAGGATATGTAGTATAGCGCTGATATACAGTATATTATGAATCTGGCATTACCTTTGGAAAGTAAAATGAAAAATTAAACAAATGTTTAGGAACATATTAAAGATCACGCTCAGGAATTTAATAAGAAACAGCAGTTATTCCGGGATCAACGTTTTTGGCCTTTCATTAGGCATAACCTGTACTTTGATCATTTTCTTAATTGTAAGATTTCAGTTAAGCTTTGATAACTATCATGATGGTGGGGAAAATATTTACCGTGTGGTTACAGAAGAAGAT
>CBDVAV010000660.1:0-3118 GCA_965372055.1 uncultured bacterium
CATACACACCTTCGAGGCAACCCACCTTCAGGCCAAAAGACAGGTTTGGGGATCCATTCTCGAACTTTATTAGCCCTTCACCCTTGCTTTTAAAAGACCCGGCAAGTTTCTCACTGGACGTGGAAATGGATACGGGAAACAACTATATTATTTATGAAAAAATTGGTGACCTAAATTACAGGCCAACCACGTCAATGACCTTTGATGAATTTAATGAATATCAGAGCAGGAAAATTTTAAAAGACTACTGGAAGACACGTTCGGCAGGTCTGGATGGAGAAAGTGCCGTTAGTGGGCGAAGGCTTTTGCCACCTATTTTTGTCAGCCCTGTTTTTGATAAAATTTTTGGGGGAAGTTATGTCGAACTGACCCCAAGAGGATTTGTCACACTGAATTTTGGCGGAAAGTGGCAGAGAATAGATAATCCTTCCATACCCATAAGGCAGCAAAGAAACGGGGGATTTGAATTTGATCAACAAATTAGCATGAACGTGGTGGGCAAGGTTGGTGAAAAGCTTGCCATTACCGCTAATTTTGACAACAATAATTCTTTTGATTTTGAAAACAATTTAAAAGTTGAATACACTGGTTTCGAAGAAGATATCCTTAAAAAATTAGAGATCGGGAACATTAGTTTGCCATTAAACAACAGCCTTATTAGTGGTGCCCAAAATTTATTTGGGATAAAATCCCAGATGCAATTTGGAAAACTCTTTGTAACCTCCGTGGCATCTACCCAGAGAGGGAAAACCGAGTCGATAGAAATATCCAGTGGAGGTGTCCAGTCAAGGGATTTCGAAATCAGGGCATCTGATTATGATGAAAACAGGCACTTCTTTTTGGGACACTTCTTCAGGGACCATTATGAAGAATGGCATAGCAGGATACCCCAAATCTCATCAGGGGTAAATGTAACCAGGGTAGAAGTATACGTATTGAACCGGAATGCCAACACCCAATCATTGAGAAATGTGGTAGGCCTGGTAGATCTTGGAGAGGGAAGAAGGGTGATCATCGGGGATAATAATATTCCCAGGGATGCCATTCAGCCGTATCCCGCGGACAGGAACCAACCAGCCAGCAATAATGCAAATGCTTTATTTTCAAATATTACCAGCTCGCAAATCAACAGGGATGCGGTACAGGTAGATGAAGACCTTAAAAACAAACTCGGGCTTAAAAGTTCTACCGACTTTGAAATCGTAACCAGTTCCAGATTGCTCCAGGAGAGTGAATATACCATTAACGCTCAATTGGGGTATATTTCATTATTTAGAAAACTCCAGAATGATGAAGTGCTTGCCGTGGCTTATGAATATACCCATAACGGAAGGCCTCACAAAGTAGGTGAACTAAGGGAAGATTATGCCAGCCGACCAGAGGATGAAGTAATATTCCTTAAACTTCTCAAAACCAGGGAAACTTTAAGAAGGGATTCCCGAAACCGCGTTAATCCAACCTTTGACTTGATGATGAAAAACATCTACAACCTCAATGCAAACCAAGTAAATAGGGAAGGGTTCCAATTTAGGATTATTTACCGGGATGACAGAACAGGCATTGATAATCCCAGTCTTCATGAAGGCATATTAACAAAAGACATTCCATTAGTTGAATTGCTGGAACTTGACAGACTAAACCCAAATAACGACCCCCCGGGTGATGGGAATTTCGATTTTGTGGATAACGTAACCATTAAAAGGGAAAATGGATTGGTTCTTTTTCCAGTACTGGAGCCGTTCGGGGATCACCTACGCAAAATATTTGAAGTAAACAACGAGCAGGTATTAATTCAAAAATTTGTTTATGATACATTATACGGCACTACCCGTTCCGATGCCATTCTGGTGACAGAAAAAAATAAATTCTTCATGGTGGGCAGTCTTCAGGCAGGTTCTTCAAGCGAAATCATACTCCCGGGGATCAACATTGCAGAAGGATCGGTACGGGTGCTTTCAGGAAATACCGCTCTGACAGAAGGGGTCGATTTTACTGTTGATTATAATTTCGGAAGGGTGACCATTATCAACGAAGGAGTGATTAATTCCGGAAACCGGTTGAGTATTACCTATGAGAAGGCAGATCTGTTTAATTTTCAATCCAGAACATTGCTGGGCTCACGATTCGATTATCAGCATAATGAAGATATTAACTTTGGGGCCACCATTTTATATCATAACGAACGCCCGTTAATATCAAGGGTTAGTATTGGAGATGAGCCAACCAGAAACACAAAGTATGGATTTGATGTAAACGTGAGGAAGGAATCCCGCATGTTGACAAAAATTGTAGACGCCTTGCCTTTTCTCCAAACCAAAGCTCCCTCAACCATAGCGTTTAGTGGGGAATTCGCACAACTGTTACCAGGTACATCGAATATTGTGGATGGCGAGGGCACTTCTTATATAGATGACTTTGAATCAACCGTGACGCCCTTCAATCTTGGCAACAATTATCTTTCATGGAAACTAGCCTCAACGCCACAAACCTCTGATAACCGTTTTGATCCCAGTATGAATACCAGGAATGATCTTAGCTTTGGCTATAAAAGGGCAAAAATTGCCTGGTACTTGATTGATAATGTATTCTACAGGAGCGGTGGACGTGCCAAACCAAGCAACCTTGATGACAATGATCTCTCTAATCATTACATCAGGGCAGTTCCGCCACAAGAAATCTTCCTTCAAAAAAACAGGGAGGTGGTAAATACCAATGAACCGATATTTGATATCGCCTACTACCCTTCTGAACGGGGGCATTATAATTACAATCCACAATTCGATAACAGTAATTCCAGATCCAACTGGGGAGGGATTACCAGGGCCATTACCTCGGAAGTGGATTTTGACAAGATAAATATCGAGTATATCCAATTCTGGCTACTTGACCCCTTTATTGGAGGGGAAAACGGAAAAGTATTGGATGGAGTTCAAAATGTGAATAATACCACGGGAGGAAAATTGATTTTTAATATTGGGAACATATCCGAGGATGTGCTTAAAGATGGAAGGCATGCATTTGAAAATGGTTTGCCTCCAGATGGATCAATTGACGATGTAGCTGTAACTGCCTGGGGCAGGGTCACCCAACAGCAATTCCTGAACAACGCGTTTGATAA
>CBDVAV010000661.1:0-3115 GCA_965372055.1 uncultured bacterium
ATGATTTGAAAGATGACAAAGATTATTTGTTAATACAAATATTAATCAAAACTTAAGTATGATAGTGTCAATAAATAGCCTTTAATGATAGGAATCGAAAACGAAATTTGGTAACTAGAATTATAAAATCATGTGGTGTTATGCAAAGAACAAAAAGGGAAGCACGAAATGAAAGATTAAATCAGAACATGAAAGTTGAGCATTGTGAAAAGCGATATATCACCCTTCAAAAAGGTATTAATGAATTGAATGATATTGAAAATAAATTATGTGATCTATTAATCAGTTTGCAAGTATGATAGACCTCATTAAAAAGGGTTTAAAAGAGTTCATTGAAATGAAATGAAATTTGCTAACTTGAATTATAAAATCAAGTGGTGTTGTGCACTGAGTAATATGCGTCTTTAGGGAATTTTATTAGATTTTTTAAAATAAAGTCAACCATTCTTTGATTAGTAGAAATATCAGTTTGATCATCCGATCAGCCTTCCATTATCCGGTCAATATCCATTGTTTCAACTGCAGGGCATGTCCTGAACTGAATTCCGGTCTCCCTCGACATGGCTACCGTGGCCTTCATTGCTTTTTCCACATCTGGAAGATCTACCACCAGTACCAGGTCGGTCTCACCTAGGGCATACATGTTCTTTATTTCTCCTCCATGATCGCTGATAATGCTTTTTACCTTCTCTGTCCTTTGCGAAATGATTTTGGTCACTGCTTCAGAAGAGTAGTCACCGAACATTATGAACTTTGCCATAGTACACCTCCTTACTTTTTGATAGTTAAAAAATATTGCTTTTGCGGGCAACGCATACTTCTATCGAACCCCTAATTCTTAGAAAGGGCAAGCTCAACCAACTTACCCTTTCTTTAGGTAAGAATGTTACGATGGAAAATCCATCTACAAGGTGTTCAATTCCAAAAATGTAAAAAAGGCATAATACCTACTAAACTTACAAGTGGTAAAAAAGTGATGTTTATGACAAAATCTGGTGGCCTGAACTATAAAATTATTTAGTAATACAGACTGGTGTAAGATATAATAAGATTTTAGCCATAAAATAGATTTAGTGAGTTGTAAATTGTTACACAGAGGAGTTTATATAATTAGGATGAAACTCATTAGACATATTCTGCTGAACCATTTGGCGGATTGGTATCCTCGCCTTTTATTGCAATGCTAACTCCATCACCTATTAAATTGCCTTTTATTTGCACTTTTAAAGAAACAAATCTAATAACCGGTAAGTCAGTAGTATTAATTGTATATCCCCAGAATGCAAAATTTGAAGAATCTACAGTGTTTGTTGAGATTTACAAGGATTTTTTAGGGGAAAAAAAACCCTCCTCTGTCCAAGTCACATTGTAATTATCTAGTCCTGTAGAAAACCACCAAAAGTCCGGTAGAGTCCCACCATTTTCTACATCGCCATTTACTATCAATTGCTTTGTTTGAACATCGTCACTTTCACAACCACAGAAAGTTAGCGCTACCATCACACTTAGGACAAGCAAGGTTTTCTAGGCTTTCATATTATTGAATAAGATACAAAATTATTTCATCAAACTTTCTTTCACAGTATTAGTCACATGTAAGTTCAGTGGGATTGTTGCCATCTTTACTTTTTTGGGTTTGCGTACCTTTGATTCTTTTATTAGCATCTTACTGGATGCTGGTACTTATAATGTAGTGTTTGAATCCATGTGAATTATCTATACTATCCAAATTAGTAAAAATGACATGAGATGGATTTCTTTTCTGTTTATAATCCTATTTCTTTCTACATCCTTAGTTCAAGCACAAAGTCTTTTAAAACGTAAAAGGGCCAAACAACTTTTAGCATCATTTGGTACAGGTTTTAGCTCATACTTTGGAGAATTGAATAATCAAAGAGATAAACTAGATACAAAGCTAAATATTGATGGGGGACTGCAAATGCAAGTTTATCGAAATCTGCATCTGAGAGCAAATATTTTGTGGTTTCAACTTGAAGGTAATGATGTCGAGGCAGATGATGATGGCAGAGCGAAAAGAAACCTATCATTCAGATCTAATAATTTTGAACTGAGTTTTACGGGAACAATTAGTTTATTTGATGATGGATACAGGTATTATCAAAGGAAGAATATTAATCCCTTTTTATCTTTTGGTTTAGGCGTTACATGGTTTAACCCCGCAGCCAAGCTTGACGGAACTTGGTATCTCCTTAGACCATTGAAAACCGAGGGAACAAAATATGGTCCATTTACTGTAGTAATTCCCTTTGGGGCTGGAATGAAATTTAAAGCATCAAATTTTATTAATTTTGCAATAGAAGGGCTTTACCGAATTACATTTACTGATTATCTAGACGATGTAAGCACTAACTATATAGACCAAAGTTCATTCTCAGATCCATTAGCCTCCTCCTTGGCTGACAGGAGGCCTGAAATAAGTCTTCCACCCCGACCTGCTGGTAATAAAAGAGGTAATCCGAATCAGAAGGACGGTTACTTTATTCTAAGTTTAAAAGGAGAATATTATATCCCTTACGGAAAATTATTTAAAGCAAAAAAAAGAAAAGGAAAAATAAAACGCCCCAAATTCAGGTAGTATGGTTTGCCAAGACAAGGATGTGGTAACATAAATATATTGTTAGTATGCTTACTCAAACCGTTCCGAGGTGAATGAATGATTCTAACTACGAAATTTCATTTTTCTTTCTCTACTGTCCCAAGGGGATCACTATGTGGAAAATCAAAGAGTAATTTAGGAAGTCATTTCTAATTAAACCACTCCTATATAACCTACTCTTATGTGGTTTAATCCTAATCCTTAATTCAATCAATTCTCCCATACTCTGACAGATCACAAACTGCAAAGAAATGTAACGTTCCCAGCAAATCACTAATTTCAATTCTAATGTTTGAAGCCACACACCAACTTGCTGCCATCATTTTACAGACATTGTGGGGTACGCTAGTTTAATGGGTGAAGATGAGCAGAGAACAATTAGATTACTGGATAAAATCCTATCCATTCAAAAGCCACTTATTGAACAACACCATGGAAAGTTGTTGAAAGAAATAGGTGAGTCTATTGTCCTCTTTTAATAGTGCAATAGAAGCAGTT
>CBDVAV010000662.1:0-3108 GCA_965372055.1 uncultured bacterium
AAAAACTGGTACGTCAAGCTAAAGAATAGCAATTTTAGACCAATTTAATACCTCGACTTTTCGTTGGTAATATTCGCTAAGGATTTAATGCTTGTATTTACATTCCAGCCCCTTTTTAATCTTTTAATGATTGTAGTTTCGCTGGTTAGAAGTTGTCCACAAAGTTTAGGTTTAGGAAAATACTTATAATAATTTGTTTTTCAGGCACTTATGCTGTTTTTCTTAAATACTGTGGATAATTTTTGAATTTTGTGGATAACTTTCCGATGTCTTTCTAATTCTTATTTTTGTCTAATTTTATTTAATGAAGAGATTTGATAACATGTAATTTTGTAATTTTAATGATAAAATCTTACAAGCTAAATTATTCACTTTGATGTACAAATATGTGTTAATCAGAAAGTTAGTTAATCCCAATTTCACCATTGATTTTGCTGATATATATTTTTCAATAATCAGAAGTAATTTATCTATTGTGGCTCGCAATTTGCGAAGCCTTAACTTGATTTTGAATTCTTGAAATAATTCAATTTAAAAAGAATTGAATTGTTACGATTAATTTATTAACAATTCATTTAGACACGAATAGTTATGTTATTACTAACTTTGATATATGATAAAAAGTACACTTTCAATTGTTGCAATATTTTGCCTTTTTTCCATAGGTCTATGTCAGGAAGTTGAAGTAATAAAATTTGATGACCTGGAAAAAATAATCAGTGAAAAGCCTGCCAAGGTCAAGATCTTAAACTTCTGGGCAACATGGTGTAAACCTTGTATAATTGAAATGCCATATTTCGAAGAAGCATCCCGCAAGTTTGAGCATGATATTGACTTGATTTTTGTAAGTCTTGATTTTGCTGAAAATGTTGAAAAAAAGGTCAAACCATTTCTAGCAAAGAGAAATATCCAATCAAGGGTAATGCTATTGGACAATACCGACTATAGTTCCTGGATTTACAAAGTTAACCCGAGTTGGTCTGGTGCAATTCCAGCCACCTTGATAATTGATAAAGATACTGGAGAAAAATACTTTTTTGAAAAAGAGTTCGACAAGGAGGAGTTGGAGAACCTGATTAATAAGTTTGTTGGTAAGATGTAGTTTAGATTAAAAAATGAAAGGGCGGTAAGATCAAGATTTACCAATTTTCGCCTTGGTTTTAACCTGTAATACTGACGGAGTCTGATATATCATCATTATATTCACGATCCTTGGAAAGGCGGGAAACTTTGTTTTGACCACCTAGCTCACCGCTTTTTTTAGAAATGGCAAGCTGATTTTCAACACAAGCTGTCTTCTCAACAAATGATGTACTACTTTAATAGATTAGATTAAAGTAGCCAACTTTTGGAAATCAAGTAGATGATGTAGAACAATACTGCTGAGGTGCCATAAACTTTTAGTACTTTTCGTCTATTTTGAATATCTTCCCACCAAACAATTAGATAGGGCTTATAAAAACCTATCATAATAAATACAAGGGAAAGTGTACATAAAGTGAGAGGAAGTACGGTTATTAGACTTTTCATAGAGCTTATACTTTGCTCGATACTATAAGGTTCTCTTGATCTCTTTCTCCTCATAGGATTCAACAACATCACCTACTTTGATATCATTAAAATTCTTTATACTGATACCACACTCATATCCCGATTTAACTTCCTGAACGTCTTCTTTAAAACGCTTCAATTGGCCGATTTCACCAGAGTAGGTCACAATACCACCCCTGATAAGTCTGATTGCATTATTTCTTTTAATCAAACCATTTGTTACCATACAACCACCAATGGTTCCTACCCTGGTTATCTTAAAAACTTCCCTTATTTCAACATTCCCTACTATAACTTCTTCAAATTCGGGGGCCAACATACCCTCCATGGCATCCTTTATTTCATTTATGGCATCATAGATAACGGAATAAAGCCTAATTTCAATTTCTTCATTATCAGCAAGTTTACGTGCTCCTTGTGAAGGCCGGACTTGGAATCCTACGATAACGGCATCAGATGCGGTTGCCATCAACACATCAGATTCTGAAATTTGGCCAACGCCTTTATTGATAATGTTAATCTGTATTTCTTCTGTAGAAAGTTTCAATAAGGAATCCGAAAGGGCTTCAACTGATCCATCAACATCACCTTTCACAATTACATTCAGCTCTTTAAATGAGCCTATCGCCAATCTTCGCCCAATTTCATCGAGTGTAATATGTTTTTTAGTCCTGATACTTTGCTCTCTCTGTATCTGTTCACGTTTGTTGGCAATTTCCCTGGCTTCCCTTTCTGAATTAACAGAATTAAATTTATCCCCAGCTTGAGGAGCTCCAGCTAACCCCAATACCTGAACCGGAGTAGAGGGTTCTGCTTCTTTTAATTTGTTCCCAAGGTGATCGAACATGGCTTTTACTTTGCCAAAATATTTGCCAGCTAACATTATATCCCCAATTTTTAAGGTGCCATTTTGCACCAGGATCGTGGTTAAATAACCTCTTCCTTTGTCTAGTTCAGCTTCAATCACAGTACCAGATGCTTTTTTATCAGGATCAGCTTTTAGCTCTAATAACTCGGCTTCCAACAAGACTTTTTCCAGAAGTTCATTGATGCCATCTCCTGTTTTTGCCGATATTTCCTGACTCTGATACTTTCCACCCCAATCTTCCACAAGGATATTATTTTTGGAAAGTTCTTCTTTTATTTTGTCGGGGTTTGCATTTGGTTTGTCTATTTTATTTATGGCAATCACAATAGGAACACCAGCAACTTGAGCGTGATTAAGGGCTTCTTTGGTTTGAGGCATCACATTGTCGTCAGCGGCAACAACAATGATCACAATATCCGTAACTTTTGCCCCCCTGGCTCTCATCGCAGTAAAAGCTTCATGCCCAGGAGTGTCCAAAAACGCGATTTTGTTGCCAGTTTCAGTGGTTACATCATAGGCTCCTATGTGCTGGGTTATACCACCGGCCTCATCTGCTGTGATTTTGGATTTTCTTATATAATCCAACAACGATGTTTTACCATGATCAACATGGCCCATAATAGTTACAATGGGTGCCCTCTCTACCTTATCTTCCCCAGTATCTTCTTCAACATCCACACTCATCTCAT
>CBDVAV010000663.1:0-3103 GCA_965372055.1 uncultured bacterium
GGTAAAGTTATTTTGCTACCCAAGGATTAACTGAGAAATGATGGTTAAGTAAAAAAATAAGATGGGGACATCTGACTAAACAGGAAAATAAGGTACACCATCCACATAGATTTCCAGATTGTTTTAATCTAAGTCTTTTTCCCAAAGAGGCCTCCCTATTCTTACTATTTTATGTTCATAGTCAATTAAAACCCCATAGGTTCTCATTACATCTGAACCAATAATGCCCGAGATCTTAATTCCTACTCTGTATTCTAATGAATTAATAATGTTGGACATCTCATAAGCAAAATATTTAGAATGTATTTCCATATTGCCAAGGTAAAGTTGCAAATCATAAGCTCTCATCAAATCGTGATTTTTTCCTTCTATGCTTTCAAATGCAAGGTTCTTTGTACCGTATCGTTTATATTTGAAATTGATTTTTTTTGAATCCCCTATATGGAAAATAGTTATATCTGAACCGGTATCTACAAGCAAAAAACATTCTTTACCATTCAATTTACCTCTAACAATTGGCTTTCTTTTCCAGTCGACAACATCGAGATATGTGTACAACGGGAGGCTATCAGTTTGATTTATAATCTTGGCTGTGTCATATTGATAATTATTGGATTGTCCGTAATTATCAAAAAAGGAAAGTATGATTGAAAGTGAAATAAAAGTGCGCAAAATCAATAGCAGTAATTAAAATGACAAAATTGCAATTGAAATGGCTTAATGACTTAGATAATATTACCAATACATATGACTATTGTAACATATTTATCTATTTACTGATGTGTAGAAAATGTGTCAGGTCGTAGTTATTGGACAGCCCTTATTTTGAAGCCAATATTTCCTTTATGACTTTACATGAAACATTCTGTAACAATGAACCAGCGTTTCTCATAGCCTGATCAGTGGTGATGGTGTTGCTGATCAATTGTGCTGCCTGAATTACACCGTGTTTCTTCAGTTCTTCAATGGGTACATCTACTTTTCCGCAAATGATTATTATTGGTTTTTGATATGATTTTGCCAGTTTGATCAGTTCAAATGACCCCTTACCATAAATGGATTGCTGGTCAATTTTTCCTTCCCCGGTAATTACCAGGTCACAATTGGCTATTTTTTTTTCCAATCCTATAGCTTCTTTTATGATCTCAAATCCCGGCCTGATCTCTGCTCCTGCAAAAGCCATCAGCCCAAATCCCAACCCTCCTGCTGCCCCAGCTCCGGGCACTTCCGCTAAATCTTTACCTAATTGCTCTTTTACACAAGCTGCTAAATGTCCCAGGTTTTTATCGAGTGTATCAACCATCTTTTTATCAGCCCCCTTTTGTGGCCCATAAACAGCAGAAGCCCCCTGTTCACCAGTGAGTGGATTATTAACATCGCATGCAGCTACTATTTTCGCTTTGTCCAGCAAGGAATTTCTTTTTGAATGATCAATCACTGCCAAAGAGCTTAATCCGCCACCTCCATGAGCAATTTCATTTCCTTTACTAGCCAGGAAGCGATAACTCAATGCCCGTGCCATTCCTGTGCCTCCATCATTGGTGGCACTGCCTCCAATGCCAACAATTATTTTTTTAATTCCTTTTTCTAGCGCATCCTTTATCATTTCCCCTGTTCCATAAGTAGAAGTGATCATAGGGTCTCTTTCTTCATCGCTCAACAAAAGCAGTCCGGAAGCAGCAGACATTTCAATTACCGCTTGCTCCCCATTTCCTATAATACCATAAGAGACTTCAATGCTTCTCAACAGCGGATCTTTGGCTTTGATGGTAATGATTTTACCTGAAGTGGCATTTACCATCGCTTCTACCGTGCCTTCCCCACCATCAGCCAAAGGGCAAATTTCGGTAATGGCACCAGGAATGGCCTCTTTCACACCATCATCAATATACTTGCCTGCTTCCAAAGCAGTCAAGCTACCTTTGAAAGAATCGGGGGCAATCAGTATTTTCATTGGTAAATTTGTTGTAATTATTAATGAATCCTCCCTCCAAAGGGAGAGATTTTCTTCACATACAACATCAGGTAATTGCCTTCTCGGTTTCGGTATCAAAGAAATGCAATTTCTCTATATCCAGGGCCAAGCTTAAGTTCTCGCCAATGGTCACCTTGACGTCTGAGGGCAAGCGTCCTACTATTTGTATTCCATCTATATCGAAATAGATAAAAATCTCATTTCCCACGGGTTCAACTACTTCGATTTTAGGATCAAAATGAGGTTTTTGGGCTTTTTCCCACGAATTAAAATCATGGATGTCCTTGGCCCGCAACCCTAAAATAACTGGCTTGCCAATATAGTCTGTGAGAACATTCCTTTTGGGTTCAATATCCAATTTCAGGTCGTTGTTGTTACTTTTAAACCTCAGACCCTGGTTCTCAATCACTTTACCTTCCACAAAATTCATTGACGGGCTACCAATGAAACTGGCGACAAATTTATTGACGGGGTTATTGTACAGGTTCATAGGCGTGTCGATCTGGTCAACTTCCCCGTCCTTCATGATCACGATCCTATCACCCATGGTCATGGCCTCGGTTTGGTCATGGGTGACATAAATAATGGTGGCTTCCAAACGATGGTGGAGTTTAGAGATTTCCGTACGCATCTGGACTCTCAGTTTGGCATCCAGATTGCTTAATGGCTCATCAAACAAAAACACTTTAGGTTGTCTCACAATTGCCCTGCCAACAGCCACTCTTTGCCTTTGTCCACCTGATAATGCTTTGGGCTTCCTTTGCAATAATTCCTCTAATCCCAATATTTGGGCAGCATGGTTAACTCTTTCTTCAATCTCCTGCTTACTGTATTTCCTAAGCTTAAGGCCAAAAGCCATATTGTCATAGACCGACATGTGCGGATAAAGGGCATAGTTTTGAAATACCATGGCAATATCCCTGTCCTTTGGTGGGAGGTCATTTACCTGTTTACCATCAATGTACAATTCACCTTCAGAGATATCTTCCAAACCGGCCACCATTCTCAAGGTAGTAGACTTGCCACACCCCGATGGCCCCACCAATACCATGAATTCTTTGTCTTTGATTTCAAAACTCACCTGTTTTACGGCTTTTGTTTTGCCATCATAGATTTTTGAAATATTGT
>CBDVAV010000664.1:0-3098 GCA_965372055.1 uncultured bacterium
CTGACATTAGCAGGTTAAAGCAAGAGATTAAAGATGACAACACACCATTTATTACAACAGATCAACTACAAGGCGTGTTAGATCATACTAAAAAACAAAAAGCTGTGTGGAGTTACATAGCAAAACTAATAGAAATAGATCACGAAAAAATAGATTACTTAGATTATGAAAAACAAAACGAACTTACCTAAATGGTTCGACGGTACGATATACGAGAAAGGCGAAACAGTAACAAACCCTTTTTCAGGCGACACCTACGAACTAAACAACTTAGAATTAAGTATGTATGACTTAATTATGGGTTCACAAATGGTACAAAAGTACGATTTAACAAGAAAAGGCTTAGACTGGTTTAGAAAAGCAAACCCTAAAGCTTATCACGTGCTATTAGATTAGCATAATGACTCGTGGTGTAACTGGCAACACGTCTGGTTTTGGTCCAGAAGAGTCTAGGTTCGAGCCCTAGTGGGACAACAAAACACTTGGGCGAAAGTATCCTGCTTTTACGGGAAGTCCTAGTGGTACAACGGAACACATGGGCCAAAAGTCTGCTTGGCGACAGACAGGTTTATCCCGCTTGAAGGAACAATAATTATTGATTGAAAAGAAGTTTGTTTTCTGCGTAACAAATCATGAAAACTCATTTCGATAATATAAATTTAAAGCTATAGAAAACCTCTTATTATCAGCACAGCATGCAGTTAGTTAAATTATTTAGCGGCAAAGGCACTAAAGTTCTTGCCGAAAAGATTGCGCAGGAATTTGGCAAACCTTTAGGAACTGTTTCCATTGATAAATTTAGTGATGGTGAAATATCCGCAAGTTTTGATGAATCAGTCAGGGGATCCGACATTTTTATTATTCAATCTACCAGTGCTCCTTCTGATAACTTGGTAGAGTTGTTGTTCCTGATTGATGCCGCTAAAAGGGCAAGTGCAGATTATGTTACAATTGTTGTTCCTTATTTCGGTTATGCAAGGCAAGATAGAAAGGATAAACCCAGGGTTACTATTGCTGCAAAATTACTGGCCAATATACTATCCGCAGCTGGTGCGGAAAGGTTAATGACTTGTGATTTACATGCTGACCAAATACAGGGATTTTTTGATATTCCTGTTGATCATCTCGATGGGTCGTCATTGTTTGTCCCCTATTTACAATCACTCAAATTAAAAAACATTCTTTTTGCTTCACCAGATGTGGGCGGGGTAAAACGTGCCCGAAATTATGCCAAATATTTCCAGGTGGATATGGTGGTATGCGATAAACACCGCGAAAGGGCCAATGAAATTGCATCGATGCAATTAATTGGAAATGTAGAAGGAGCTGATGTTGTGTTGGTAGATGACCTGATTGATACAGGTGGCACTATATGCAAAGCAGCAAAACTAATAATGGATAAAGGTGCGAATTCAGTGAGGGCGATAGTTACCCATCCAGTATTATCAGGCAACGCTTATGAAAATATCAATAATTCAGTTCTAAAAGAACTGGTGGTTACCGATACAATACAATTGAAACAAAAAAGTAAAAAAATCAATGTTCTAGGTATAGCAGGATTATTTGCCAAAGCCATAAGAAAAATTCATGATCATGAATCAATAAGTTCATTATTTATTCCAAGTTTTAATTAAAATAAAATTATTATGAAAACGCTAGAGATTATAGGGTATAAAAGAGCAAATCTTGGCAAATCCGAATCTAAAAGACTCCGCGAAGAGGGCAATGTTCCTTGTGTTTTATACGGAGGTGAAGAGCAGGTTCACTTTTATGCCCCAATGATTTTATTCAGGGAACTAGTATACACTACTGAAGCCCATTTTGTAAATCTTAATGTCGAAGGGCAGGAGTTCAGATGTATACTACAGGACATCCAGTTTCACCCGGTTAGTGAAATTATTCTCCATGCAGATTTCCTACAAATGTTTGAGGGGAAAAATGTCAAGATGGATATACCGGTCAGGATTACAGGACAGTCACCTGGTGTTGGTACTGGTGGTACACTGGTATTGAAGAGAAGGACCTTAAGGATTTTGGCTTTACCAATAAATATGCCTGATTTTATTGAAGTGGACATTTCCGAACTTGACTTTGGCCGGGCCATAAAAGTTAGTGAGGTTAAAGAAGAAAACTTCAATATCCTTGATACTAAAATCGCTTCAATTGCCGTGGTAGAAATTCCAAGGGCACTTAAAGCTGCCCAAGCTGAAGAAGCCGCTGCTGCCGAAGCTGAAGCCGAGGCAATGGCACTGGCTGCCGAAGCTGAAGAAGGCGAAGGTGGTGAAGCAGCTGCCGAAGGTGGCGAAGCACCAAAAGAGAAACCAGCTACTGATGAAGGTGGGAAAAGTGGTGAATCTTGATTTGAAATAAATTTATAATTAAATCCTGCTTAATAAGCAGGATTTTTTATTTTAATCCAATGAAATTTCTGATCGCAGGCCTGGGAAATATCGGTGCTGAATATGAACTGACACGCCACAATATTGGTTTTCTAACGCTGGACCAGCTTGCTGATAAATTCAATGTTTCTTTTGAATCCAATCGCCTGGCATCCAAATGCAACTTTAAAAGCACGGGCAGGTCAATACATCTGATCAAACCAAGCACTTTCATGAACCTCAGTGGTAAAGCAGTAAATTACTGGCTGACTCAGTTGAAAGTTCCTAAAAAAAACCTATTGGTGATAACTGATGATACTGCTCTACCTTTTGGGAAACTAAGGATGCGTGAAAAAGGATCTGATGCAGGGCATAATGGGCTAAAAAACATTGAACTGGTTACAAGAGGCAATGATTACCCCCGGTTACGTTTTGGAATTGGAGACGGTTTTCCCCGTGGTCAAAAAGTGGATTATGTACTTGGTAATTTTTCCCAGCAAGAATTTGAACAATTACCAAAGGCTATTGATAAAGCCTGTGAGATGATCTTGTCCTATACATCCTTAGGCATCGAGCGAACAATGAATTTTTTTAACTGACCGTTGACCCTGCATTGACATTATCTGAAGGTTGCATAAATTCCAGGCTACCATCGGCATTCTCGGCCATCAGGATCATCCCTTTGGATTCAATACCCATTATCATTCGGGAGGCAAGGTT
>CBDVAV010000665.1:0-3096 GCA_965372055.1 uncultured bacterium
CCACTTCATGTTTGACAATGTTGGATTGGGTCCCAACGAATTATTTGCTTCCACCATTCCTTTCGTTTTGTTTGCCCTATTCCAATTAAAGTTCGCCATAATTACCCCGGCATTGATTACAGGTGCATTTGCAGAAAGAATTCGATTTTCGGCATTTCTCTTATTCATCTGCTTATTTTCCCTTTTTATTTATGCTCCATTGGCTCATATGACCTGGCATCCAAATGGACTTTTTAATAACTGGGGGGTTCTGGATTTTGCGGGGGGAACTGTAGTCCATATTTCGGCTGGATTTGCTGCATTGGCCGGGGCAATTTATTTAGGCAAAAGAAAAAACTCTGGCAGTAAAGATAAACCATCAAATATTCCATTTATTTTATTAGGTACCGGAATGTTATGGTTTGGGTGGTTTGGGTTTAATGGTGGATCTGCCTTGGCAGCTGATGCAGTGGCCACATTAGCATTTCTTACCACGAATACTGCTTCTGCAGCCGGTATGCTGGCCTGGATATTCTTTGATGGAATCAGGGGCCGCAAACCCTCCGCCCAAGGTGCATGCATCGGGGCAGTGGTAGGTCTGGTTGCCATTACACCGGGGGCAGGATTTGTTACTGTTGGCCAAAGTATTTTCATTGGGTCCATTTCCAGCATCATCAGTAATCTGGCAGTATATTTTAAAACCAGAAGTGGTGTTGATGATACCTTGGATGTTTTCCCTTGCCATGGTGTAGGGGGCATTATGGGCATGATATTCACAGGGATTTTTGCCAAGGATATTGGGCTGATTTATGGAGGCTCAACTACATTCTTCTTCTACGTTTTGGCCCTGGTGATAACAAGTATTTACGCTTTTTTTGGATCCTATACTATTTATTTTATTACAGATAAAATAGTGAAACTAAGAGTAAAAGATCAGCAGGAAGAAGAAGGCTTGGATCGAAGTCAACACGCTGAAGAGGCAACCAGCATCAACATGGTACAACCTGGATATAATCAGGCAGAAAGAATAGTGAAAGAAGCTTCTTAAATAACGAATTAATTAAAATTAGAAATCCACATCCTTTGCCATTAATTTAATGAAATGTTACAAGTTGTAAGTTACATGTTCAAGCTATCCAAAACATGAAACCTGGAACATGGAACGAGAGGGTAAGTTTGAAAAAAGGCTTTACCTTTTAGCTTGTTTCAAACAATCTTCTTTGAGGGTGGCGGTTGGTATCTTAATCAAAAATAAAAGTCCCGAATCTTTCAAAATCGTGAAAATTGGTGCGAATGGGTTGCCATGTCCATGTAGAAACGTTATTGTCATAATCAATGCGGTACATATTGGCCCTCCACTTCGTTCCTTTTATTGGTGGAACATTTGACATTGGCTTTAAGAGAGCAAAAGGAATGTAAAATTCAGCACTCCAGGCGACTATTTTGCCATCATCCTTTTCAATTGCTGTGGCATGCCTGGTTTTTCTTTCCCCTTCATAATGCCATGGCCTCCATCCTAAAAATGTACCCTCCACATTCGGAATCAATATGGGTAGTTCATAATTGGCCGGGGAAAGCTCATATTCAAAATAAAAAGGATAGTTCTCATCAGTCCACAAAAATATTTCCACCACATCCTCCTCCCACAAATCGGCAAAATCTTCCTTTAACGTGGAAGTGATTATTGAATCTTCACAATGAAAAAGAAAATATATGCCTGTATCAGAATATAAAACTTTTACCCTGGTCTTGTAATCATATCCTGAAGTTTTCCTCTGTGTTAATGAAACCCAATCGGTTTTATCCCAACAGGGATTATCCCCCTTTCCATTTGTTTCAAAATCAAAGCATTTTATAATATTTAACTGATCGTTTTCGGTAAGTACCTGAGCCTCTAGACTTTCACTAAAAATAAGGGTAGATAAAAGCATGGTGTAGATATAACAATCAATAATTTTAAAATGGCAGCCCATAATCTTCGGATTAATTTCAATCTTATTACAAGATAGTAGTAATTCACCGCACAATATTATATTTTAATAAATAATTGGAGCCCATATTCAACTAAACCACTCAAAAAATGAAATATTTTTTTACAATTATTTTCGTCATAGCAAGCTTAACGTTTGCTCATTCACAAGATCCGTTAAGAATTATAATGATCGGGGCACACCCCGACGATTGTGACCAGGATGGCGGGGGTACCGCAATTTTATTTTCTAAAATGGGCCATGCAGTTAAGTTCGTATCAGTAACAAATGGTGATGCAGGTCATCAAAATGAGGGAGGTGGGATGCTCGCAAAAAGAAGAATAGCAGAAGCTATGGAGGCGGGAAAAAGGTTTGGAGTTGAATATGAAGTGTTGGATAACCACGATGGGGAGCTAATACCAAACCTTGAAATCAGGCTTCAGGTTATTAGGAAAATTAGGGAATGGAATGCTGATATTGTAATTGCTCCCAGGCCAAACGATTACCATCCTGATCATCGATACACAGGAATTTTAGTACAGGATGCAGCATACATGGTAGCAGTGCCAAATGTCGCCCCGGATACCCCTCCATTAAAAAAGAACCCTGTGTTTCTCTATTACCAGGATAGGTTCCAACGTCCCAACCCATTTAGGCCGGATATAGCCATTGATATCTCGGAGGTATATGAACAAAAAGTTTATGCCATGGATGCACATGTGTCGCAGATGTATGAATGGTTGCCCTGGATTGGAGGTTATCTGGATCAGGTCCCGAAAGGCCCATCCGAAAGATTAAAATGGCTTGGTGCAAGAAGAGCGGGAAGAATTTCTCCTGAAATTAAAGAATCACTAATTAAATGGTATGGCGAAAAGCATGCTTCGAGCGTTACCTATGCTGAAGCTTTTGAGATTTGCGAGTACGGAATGCGACCCTCAGAAGAAGACATCAAAAGGCTGTTTCCAATGCTTAAATCCCAGTAGAAAATCAATATTGTCTGTACCATGATTGTTTTGATTAAATGATTACCATGATTTGATTGGGGTCATTTGGTCGTTTTGTTGTGGTGGTAGTTTGCTTCACTAAAATGTTAGAATCACGGATTAAAGGTATTATGGGATTTCATTGATATGATTGGCTGTCATTG
>CBDVAV010000666.1:0-3071 GCA_965372055.1 uncultured bacterium
TACGGCGGTTCATTAAGTAATGGGGTAACTAAGGTATTATGTTCCGATAAGGATTGATAGCCTCGTATTCTCAATCTTTTCAAGGTAACAAATACCGATACTTTCAAGAATAATGTTGAGGCTATGAAAATTGATTTTGCTGTGGCCTCACATTCACATTTTGATCATATCAATGGATTTGATTATTTATTAGAGGTTAATCCTCAAGTCAAGATTTACTTTCCCCAAGATTTTTTCTGGGGTGCTAATATCCCCACTACAGATTATTTGTTTACCATCATTTTACTTTAATATTGATACTTTGGATTTGATAAACCCCTTCAAAAAATAGATTTTCAGATCAGGATGGTTTTCTTTTGTCCTTTCTTTCTATGAGATGAAGAAAACCGTTGTCACATTTTGCCTTTTCTTGGTCATTTCCCCTCTGCTATTTGCTCAAATGGAGTTGGTGGAATTGGAAAAAACCGACATCCACCCCAAACTAATCAACGAAAAAATAACAATTGATGGAGCACTCACCGAAGACACCTGGAAAAATGCTGAAGTAATAAGCAATTTTTGGCAAAAATTTCCTACTGATTCAATATTTGCCATGGGCCAAACTGAAGTACTGCTTGCCTATGATCAGGAATTTCTTTACGTGGCTGCCAAATGTTATTCTTCAGACAACAAATACATTATTCCTTCATTAAAGAGAGATTTTACATTCCCGGGAAATGATAATCTGACCTTTCTTTTCGACACCTTTAATGATAAAACCAATGCTATTGTTTTCGGTATGAATCCTTATGGAGTGAGACGGGAGGCATTGATATCTAACGGAGGCCGTGAATTCGGTAATTTCCAATCTTCATGGGATAATAAATGGTACGGGGAGGCACAAATGCACGAGGATTATTGGGTCGTGGAAGCAGCGATACCCTTTCGTACCCTGAGGTTTCAGGAGGGCAGTACACAGTGGAGGTTTAATATCTATCGCAATGACACCCAATTCAATGAAATGTCGACCTGGACGCAAATACCCAGGAACAGGACCATTATGGACCTCTCTTTCATGGGAAGGATTGTTTGGGATCAGCCTTTGCAAAAGCCAGGGAAAAGCATTTCAGTGATTCCCTACTTGACGGCGGGTGCCTCCAGGGATTTTGAAGATCCCCTTAACAATAATACTGATTATAATATCGATGCAGGATTTGATGCAAAAATAGCGGTCACTTCCGGACTTAACCTTGATCTCACCATTAATCCGGATTTTTCACAAGTCGAAGTAGATCAACAAGTGACCAACCTTGACAGGTTTGAAATATTCTTTCCTGAACGAAGGCAATTTTTTCTCGAAAATGCGGACTTATTTGGCAGTTTTGGCAACACCCGGGTCAACCCGTTTTTTTCCAGGCGGATTGGGGTGGCGATTGATACAGCTACTGGCCAAAACATTCAAAACCCGATTATTTACGGTGCCCGGTTAAGTGGAAAACTCAATGAAAATTTAAGGGTAGGGGTTTTGAATATGCAAACTGCCAAAGAGGGGGATAGCGGGCTGCCAGCCTTTAACTATTCTGTGGCCACCCTGCAACAAAAGGTATTTAACCGTTCAAATGTCTCATTCATTTTTATCAACAAGCAAGCGGTGAACCCAGATGAAAGTAGCGGAACATTTAATGATTACAATCGTGTGGCTGGATTGGAATACAATCTTGCCACTGCTGATAATAGATGGACAGGCAAATTCTTCTACCACCATGTATTTGCACCTGAAAAACATAGTCAATCTTTTGTGCAAACTACCAAGTTGGAATACATCCACAAAAAATACAGGTTTGAATGGGCCCAAATGATGCTGGGGAATGGCTATGACGCTGAAGTTGGTTTTGTGCCACGAAAAGATTTTTTTCTGATGAGCCCTGAGGCCGGGCTGTTTTTTTATCCTTCCAAAGGAATTGTGAACCAACATAGCCTGAATTTAGATACCAGGTTTTTCCTGCAAATTGGCAAGGACGGTAACCAGATAATAGATCATTGGGGTTTGGCTGAACGCCAATTCCAGTTTACCTGGGACCTGCAATTTGAAAACAATACACGGGGTAATGTTACCGTTACTGATAATGATCTTACCTTGTTAAATAATTTTGACCCTACCCGGCTACAGGACAGCACGGTATTTTTACCACAGGGATCGGACTATCATTTTATAGACGTTTCCGCCAAATATAGCTCTGACCAACGTAAATCGGTTTTTTATGAAATTGGCCCCTCCATCGGTCAGTTTTATAACGGGATCAAAGCCGGGTTTGCAGGGAGTTTAAATTATCGGTTTCAACCTTACGGAAGTATTGCCCTAAATGTAAATTACGATTATATCAAACTGGACAATCCTTTTGAAGCTGCCAGGATATGGCTGGTAGGGCCACGTTTTGATTTCACTTTCAGCAAATCCATTTTCCTGACAACTTTTGTTCAATACAACAACCAATTGGATAACCTCAATATTAATACCCGGTTTCAGTGGAGGTTCGCCCCGGTCTCTGACTTTTTTATAGTTTACACCGACAATTACTTAGTAGACT
This sequence comes from uncultured bacterium, assembly GCA_965372055.1. Classification (GTDB taxonomy): domain Bacteria; phylum Bacteroidota; class Bacteroidia; order Cytophagales; family Cyclobacteriaceae; genus CBDVAV01. The sequence continues at coordinate 2,568 of CBDVAV010000666.1, forward strand.
CGTTTAGCCAATTTAACAAGAGAAACAGGGCTTTAGTAGCTAAATTGACTTATTGGATAAATCTTTGATCTGTCTAATTCCTGGGTAGATAATGATTGGACTGGGTAATAATTAGTTGATCCGTTCTATCAAATAGCTCAAAAGCAGCCTCTTCGGAAATAATAACTTCAATTTCGCAAATCCAGAACAATTTTACCATTCCGTCCAGGAGAGTCGGCATGTTCAATAGCTTTTACTATCTCATCCAATGGGTATTTGGCTTCAATATTTACTTTTATCTGATCTGCAGTTAACATTTCCAGAATTACTCCAGTTGCTTCTTTCTTTTCCTCTGTACTTAATGTTGAAAGCCAGGAATTCAACCAAAATCCTTTTATAGTAAGGTTTTTAAACAGCACCAATCCACTATTGAGGGGAATGTTTTCAAGGCTCAATAACCCAAAAACCATCATCGTGCCATTAACATTTAAACACTCCATCGACCTTGCACCAAGATCACCACCT
>CBDVAV010000667.1:0-3069 GCA_965372055.1 uncultured bacterium
CAAATAAAATAAGCAGGATAACTGCTACTAACTTGATTTCTAAAAAGAATCTAATAATGGAATTTAACATTGGAATTTAATATCAATTTCAAATTAAAATGACTGTACCCGGAATCACATTCATGTATTCCAAGACATATTAATCTTTGAAAATGATACTATAAGAGAAATGATTGAACAAGAACAGTGACATCTTGAGCAATCAGGGGAGGTTTGTAATTTTTATGGGCTATTAAAATATTTTCCTGGTCAGAAAAAAGATCGGTTAGGAAATACAAAACTACAGCCTGAAGTGATAACGATTGAAACTCAACATAAAACTTTGAAATTTTGCCAGGGTCATCAACCATGAAGAGATCAGACTCTTCCGTACAGCAATCTTCTTTAGTCATTGGTTTGGGAGCATGCATTGGACATTGCTCAATGTCCATTGATTTCATTTGATTGCATTTAGCATGATTGGTTTTAACAAACAATGCGGTTTCAACCAATTTCCCTCCGCAATAATGTTTATTGACCGTTACGCCTATAGTTGATGAGATTACCACTACGGCTAATAATATACTTCCTATTTGATTGGCTAATTTCATGATCAATAGCAAAACACAACTGTACAAATATACTCCCCTGGTGTATTAAAGTTTTATAAAATTTTCTAAAAGAGTTATATTATTGCTGAGATTGATTATCTCATGTTATTGTTTTGTGATAACCGTCAGGGTTTATTTATCCCCCGCAACCATACCATGGTTTTTTGTCTGGTTTAACTCCCCATGCAATATTTAGCCTGTTGAGTCCAGCGTAAGTATCAATTATTGAATACAATTCTGTTAAAGCTTCGTCATCCAATCCAGCGTGTCTTACTGTTTCATTATAAACACCAATACAATAATCACATCCGCTCATTATAGATACTGTAAGGGCAACAATGTCTTTTGTTTTACTGTCTAACTTTCCTTGTTTTGTCATTATGGCCTGGATTTTCCTCCAAGTATTGTCTAAATATTCCGGATTATTTGCCATTGCTTTATACATGTTGGGAACAAAATCAATTCCAAGGGTCTTTTTGATCTCGTCATAAATTTCTTTGACTTTTCCTATAGCTTCACTTTCTTCAACTACATTTACAAATGCGACCTTCTCCTTAATATTTTCTTTAGTGATTGCTGTTTCATTATTCATTTTAATAAATTTTAATAGTTAATAGTTAATATTTTATAAATCTTTCTCAATTGTAACATAGACGGGTAGGTTCATTTGATTCCGATCCTGGGCTTCCGATCGAACAAATAATTAATTTTTCTTTTTTACTTACCAGGGGTCATCTCCATTTTTTCCATCATTTTTTCCATCGGACAATTCCCTGATAGGGTTACGTAAGCACCACAGATAGGGAAAAATGCGGCCACAATTAAAATCCAAATTGCCAAAATCTGACCAAACTTTTTTATTGTCCCCTCTGCTTTATTTGAGGTAAATAGCACAAAAAATCCCAATACCACCCAAAAGGTCGCAGGAATTAAACTGAAAAAGAAACACATAATATGACTTATATTGTTGGAAAATAAATTTATGAAAGTGATATAAAATAAAGTATGACTTTCGTCATAATTCGGGTAAAATAAAGTATGATATAAATCATAATTCAGGTGGACAAAGTATGATATGAAACCTATTTAAGATATATAAGGTATGATATGAAACATATTTAAGATAAAGGCTGTTATTTTAGGAAATACTAATTAATGATCCAAGGGGGAATATTACAAATAATTTAATGTTGGTGTCTAATACCTTTTCCGATTAAATAATAATTGACAGGGTAAGCAGCTATGAAACCAGCTGTTAACGCCAAGAGCATTCCGACCCAAAAGATCCAACTTGTCAGTCCTGCTTCCATTACCCCAGGAGTATAAACTTCTACTAATACCTCTGTTGATTCCATAACGGCAATGCTCAATCCTTCGGCAATAAATACGGTCTTGAACGCTATTTTTAAATTGAATCCTGCTTTTAAAAGTGGCCTCATTCCAAGAATAAATCCAAACACAAAGCCCAAACTAACGGCTAATATCAAGGTGTTAATATTAGTCATTACCAATGCAGTACCTATTATTACTCCTACTACCTCTCCAATTCCACAACCTAAAAGGCAATGTAGAGTAGCACTAAATGCTAATTTCGCTTGAGATTGTTCTTCCCGTTGATCATGTAAATGTTCATACTTATGTTCTTCCATTTTTTTTATTATTGCATTACAACGATTAGAAATGCTTCATGGCATTGCACGTTCTAAGCGATTATATAATTCCAATTTCCAAATTAGTGAGAGCTGATATTGTTCTGATTGCAAAAATTAAATTAAAATCCGTATTTCACTTTTTTTTGAGAGACTAAAACCACTATGCCTTCAATAATCATTGGTTACCTCCTCTGCCGGGATGACCAGTGAATGGCTTTGATCATCCAGATTCCATCATCTCGTGCTAACACTACAAGTTCAGCGCCTTGTGAATTTATCTTACGGTCGCCCATTTGCCCTTGAGTAATGCTGGTGGAATAAACCCATGCAACATCTCCCTTAATGCTAACTTCTATTTCGCCACGCTTTCTAGGTACAGCTTGGGCAAAGCGTATGTCTCCGGCAAGGTGTCCAGAACGATAATGTTCTTTGTTTTCCACTCCACCGCTTTCAAGGATAGTCACATCATCGGCAAGATAACCTAAAGCTATGATAGAATCACCTGCTACAAGAGCCGCATGGAAGGCATCAATCACCTTAACTACTTGATCCTGAGAATTCTGTTTACCAGATACATTAGTGCAGCCAGCTACAGTGATAATAAATACAATACAAAGGGCACGTTTGGTTTGATTAAAGACAGTTTCCATAGACTTGATCATCGAGATTGAAAATTTTATTGAATATATACATTTTGCGAATTAAGCTTATTGGTAAACATAAGGATTATTGTCTGGATGATCAAGCAAGCAACATTATGAGTAATGGTAGTAATGAACAACCCCGCAGCAAGCTGACGGGGTATCGGTGGTAACCGACACTAAAAC
>CBDVAV010000668.1:0-3055 GCA_965372055.1 uncultured bacterium
AATGGTGAACAGCTTTATGGGTTTTCTCAAGATTGGGTCAATTATTTTGAAATGGTTCGATGGACGGAAAAACATTTGCCTGAAGATTCAAAAGTAGCTTGCCGAAAACCAGGGATGGCCTTTATATATAGTAACAGTCAAAGTGACTTTTATGGAATTTGGAATGTACCATCTAAAATCCCTGATGAATTATACAAAAAATTAAAAGATGCTGGAGTAACACATATAATTATGGCCAGCCTTAGAGTTAACCCGAATAAAAATACAGGGAAAACCATCTCAACTGTACGCCGATATTTAACTATTATTAATCAGGGATACCCTAATGTCCTAAAGCATATCCATACAATTGGTGAACAAGAACCAGCTTACTTGTATGAAATAATATAGCATATAAACCCTTTTACAAGTTTCATGTATAGTCCACAAACCCTAGCCAACCCTGTTACAATTTTTCCCCAAAGGATCGCTTTTCATAGACTATTGCAACATATTGGTAGGTAATTAATCATTTATATTTTAGAAATGCTTATTTAGCTTTTACCTTTAAGTGTGAATATAATTAATAATAATGGGTGATTACATAATTCATAATCCGAATTACAAAGAGAGGGTATTGGGATTTTTAGAAAGGCAATACTTTATGAAGCACATACATATTGAGATTACGGAGATTTTAGCTGGGAAAACCCAATGCAAGTTAAAAGTAGAGGAAATCCACAAACAGCAGAAAGATATTTTACATGGGGGGGTAATTGCCACTATGGCTGATGTAGTGGCAGGGTGTGCAGCCTATACCCTCGTTCCGGAAGATCACCATGTGGTTACCGGTGAGATTAAGATTTCATATTTAAACCCAGGAACAGGCCCAGACTTGCTGGCTATAGGTTGGGTGTTAAAGCAAAGAAGAAAAATTAATTTTTGCGAATCTGAAGTTTGGAATATAAATGGTAAGTCTAAACAACTAATAGCAAAAGCCTCGGCCACTATGGTTACTTTATTTCCAGGTGATTTGAAATAACCATGCCGAAACTGTCAGAAGTAATAATCAATAAGTTTCCTTTTGCTGCTACAGAGGGACAAAAAGTACTTCTGGCAAAATTGGAAGAATTTGTTTTCCGGAAGGATGTTGAGAAATCAACCTTCCTGATAAAGGGATATGCCGGGACAGGAAAGACCTCACTGATAAGTACACTGGTTAACGTACTGCCTCTGTTTAATTTGAAGTTTATTTTGTTGGCACCCACGGGGAGGGCAGCAAAAGTGATATCCAACTATTCAAAAAAGGTAGCATTTACAATCCACAAAAAAATATATAAACTGGAGATTGAACCTGATACTGGATATACAAAATTCGTTAGACAGAAAAACTATCATAAAAATACCATCTTCCTGATCGATGAAGCATCAATGATTGATGAAAGACAGGAATTCGCCAAAAAAGGCCTGTTGAATGATTTGATTGAATTTATATTTGAAAATGAGAGCAACAGGATGATATTAATTGGGGATACTGCACAACTCCCACCAGTAGGTCAATCCGAAAGCCTTGCGTTAAATGAAAGCTATCTTAAATCCCAATACGGACTTCAATTGGAAGCTTGTCAGTTAACCGAAGTAACCAGGCAAAAGGAAGGATCGGGGGTGCTGTACAATGCCACAAACTTGAGGAATATCCTGAAGGCAGATACAAAAAATATTCACTTTGTTACCAAGAACTTCAATGATGTGTTCAGGATGCAAAGTGAAAAACTTGAAGACGGCCTTAGGTATGCCTATGATAAGTTTGGGGTTGAGAATACAGCTATAGTTTGTAGAAGCAATAAGGCCTGCCTTGCCTATAATCAATTAATCAGGAGAAATTTATTGTTTAGGGATGAAATGATTGAGGTAGGTGACCTTTTGATGATTGTAAAAAACAATTACTTCTATAAGGAATCACCAGCCGGATTTTTGGCCAATGGAGATTTTGTTGAAATCATGAAAGTGGTGAATTTTGAAGAAATGCATGACATATCTTATGTTAGATTAGTTGTCAGAATGCTAGATTACCCTGATTATGAGCCTTTTGATGCCTTGATACTCCTGGATTCTATATACAGCAACAACCTTGCTTTACCTGAGGATACCGAGGAAAAGTTAGGTAAGGCAAAGAAGTTGGAATTTAACAATAGCATTGAGGAAATAAAAAAAGACCAATACATGAATGCACTTCAGGTTAAATTTGCCTATGCACTTACATGCCATAAATCACAAGGGGGACAGTGGGATGCTGTATTCGTAGACCAGGGTTTTTTAAAGGATGATATGGTGAGCAACGATTACATTCGATGGTTATATACTGCAATTACGCGTTCAACAAAAGAATTGTACCTGGTTAATTTTCACCAAAAGTTTTTTGAGTAAAAACTCTTTTTGTAAATCTCCGGTATTATTGTTGAACATTTTTTATCTTTAGCCTTAAATAAAATCATTAGATGAGATGAAAAATTTAACAATATTTTTATTTGGTTCATTCATGGTTTTTTATGCATTTGCCCAAGAGGGAGTTGCCCTGAAAGTCGATAAACCGGATGGGCCAGATATGACTTTCACCGAGGAGAAGTATGATTTTGGTGATATCTTTCAAGGAGATGTAGTTGAGCATACTTTTAAATTTAAAAATGCCGGTACTGAACCACTGGTAATATCCAATGTGGGAGTAACCTGCGGATGTACTGCAACCGATTGGCAACGAAAGCCTATTCCAGTAGGTGAGGAATCTTCAATTACAGTAAAATTTAATAGCCGAGGTAAGATGGGGAAGCAAAATAAAGTAATTTCTATCTATACTAATGGTATTCAGCCATTGTATAAGGTTTCAATTGTAGCAAATGTCTTACAGAAAAAAGACGATAGCAACTGATCCTTGATCACAATTATATCAATTGGCCGGATGAATATTCGGTTTTTTTATGCCCGAAGGTTATTGATAATATCAATTTAATCAATAGGAATATGTAAAATATTATATATAAATGACATTAATACCATTAAAACAAAGTGATGTAATATT
>CBDVAV010000669.1:0-3053 GCA_965372055.1 uncultured bacterium
ACTTGCTTTGCAGGCTGCAATTGAAATATATAGATTGTTATGTGTAATTTTGTTGATTTCACTAATAATGGGAATTATTGATTCCCATGAAGCTAAATCTCCGTTTTTCAATTCAATTCCCTCTTTATTTCCATGAGTTTCAAAATGTAGAAATGGAAATGAAAAATCAGAAATATTATTTCTAATAGATTCAAGCTGAAATATTAGTTCATCTTTGGAGTTAATATCAAGGAGAGTAGCGCTCATATTTTCAGATTGACTTACTCTTCGGGATATTATATCGTCATAAAGTTCTTTTCCAGTTTGTCGTTCATCTCCTTTCAGGGATTGAATGATATATATTGAGTTAAAATAAATTATGTTTTCATTAAACTTCATCCCTTTACTTCATACAGTTACTATCGCTCTGATAAATAAAAAAAACCCCGAATTCCATTTTTGATGGATCTCCAGGGCTTCGATCTATAGCTTGTCCGCGAAAGCGGAACGCGAAGTCGATATAATTGACAGGTTACTTCTTGTCCTTGTCGTCCACTTCTTCGTATTCGACATCGGAAACATCATCGCTTCCGGCTTCACCAGCTCCATCCTGTGGTGGCGGTTCAGTACCTGGAGCCCCTGCTCCATCTTGTGGGCCACCAGCCGCCTGGTACATTTCCTGTGAAGCTGCTTGCCAAACGTTGTTCATGTTATCCAGCGCACTTTCAATGGCTGCCAGGTCCTTCGATTCATGTGCTTTCTTAAGGCCTTCAAGTGCCTCATCGATTGCTTTCCTGTTACCTTCGGATAGTTTGTCGCCATATTCTTTCAACTGCTTTTCAGTTTGGAAGATCATTGAATCAGCAGCATTCAGTTTATCGGCACTTTCCCTTTCGGTTTTATCCGCTTCGGCATTGGCTTCAGCTTCCTTCTTCATTTTTTCAATTTCTTCCTCTGTCAGTCCAGAAGAAGCTTCAATTCGGATGTTCTGCTCTTTGCCCGTGCCTTTATCTTTGGCTGCCACGTTCATTATACCATTGGCATCGATATCAAAAATTACCTCAATTTGGGGTACTCCCCTGGGTGCAGGGGGAATGCTGTCCAAGTGGAACCTCCCGATAGTCCTGTTACCACTGGCCATTGTTCTTTCTCCCTGAAGGACATGGATCTCTACCGATGGTTGGTTATCCGAAGCAGTGGAAAAAACCTCGGATTTCTTTGATGGGATGGTAGTATTGGACTCAATTAATTTGGTAAATACCCCACCCATGGTCTCAATGCCCAGGGAAAGTGGAGTAACATCCAATAACAGCACATCCTTTACCTCTCCAGAGAGTACACCACCCTGGATGGCGGCTCCTACAGCAACCACTTCATCAGGATTTACACCTTTGGAAGGTTTCTTCCCAAAGAATTTTTCAACTTCCTCCTGTATCCTTGGTATCCTGGTAGATCCTCCTACCAGTATCACTTCATCAATATTGGATGGAGACATTCCAGCATCTTTCAACGCCTTTTTACAAGGCTCAATAGATCTTTTGATCAGTCTGTCAGCAAGGTGCTCAAACTTGGCCCTGGAAAGCTTTTTGACCATGTGTTTAGGAACTCCGTCAACTGGCATTATATACGGAAGATTGATTTCTGTTTCTGTAGAGCTTGACAGTTCGATTTTAGCTTTTTCTGCCGCTTCTTTCAATCTCTGTAAGGCCATGGGATCTTTCCTCAAGTCAATGTTCTCATCTTTTTTGAACTCATCAGCCAGCCAATTTATTATTACCATATCGAAGTCATCCCCACCCAGGTGAACATCACCATTGGTGGATTTCACTTCAAAAACACCCTCTCCCAGTTCAAGTACCGAAATATCAAAAGTACCACCGCCCAGGTCAAAGACAGCAATTGTCATGTCCTGGTTCTTTTTGTCCAGCCCATAGGCCAGTGCAGCCGCAGTGGGCTCATTAATTATCCTTTTTACTTCCAGGCCTGCAATCTGACCAGCTTCCTTAGTGGCGTGTCTTTCAGAATCGTTAAAATAAGCCGGTACAGTGATAACTGCCTCAGTAATTGTAGTGCCAAGGTAATCCTCTGCAGTGGACTTCATTTTTTGCAGGATCATGGCCGAAATTTCCTGAGGGGTATAAATGCGGTCTCCTATTTTAATTCTCGTTGTGTCGTTATTTCCTTTTTCAAGATCGTAGGCCACGGTTTTTCTCTCTTCGCTTACTTCTGAATGTTTCTTGCCCATAAACCTTTTTACGGAACTGACAGTATTCTTAGGATTGGTAATGGCCTGTCTTTTGGCAGGATCCCCTACTTTTCGTTCGCCTTTACCTTCATCCAGAAATGCTACGATAGACGGTGTGGTCCTATGTCCCTCGCTGTTGGGTATCACGACTGGCTCGTTCCCCTCCATCACCGAAACACAGGAATTCGTGGTTCCTAAATCTATTCCAATTATTTTTCCCATAATAATTTAATTCTTTGTATTGATTTTGGGAATTTATCATCAAGCTATGTGCCAAGGGTATTTTTTTGATCTTTATGTGACACATTGGCAGAAAGCAATCCGAATATCCTGCAATATTCAAACAAACTATAAAATCCATTTCCTTTGGTGTTTGCATATTGCGTGTTCCTTGCAACTAGTAACTTGGAAAGAGGAATTAAGTGGCTGACTTACGTGCCAGATGATCTGCCTAATTTGTTTACCCTAGGTCGTTTTGCTATTTTTGCCATTAGAACAAACTCCTCAAACAATAATGTTTCAAATATGATAGACGTGATGAATTCAAGCCAACAAGCAATGGAACTGGAAGATAATTATGGTGCCCACAACTATCATCCATTGCCGGTAGTATTGTCGAGAGGAAATGGAGTTTATGTATGGGATGTTGATGGGAAGAGGTATTTTGATTTCTTGTCAGCTTACAGTGCTATAAATCAAGGCCATTGTCATCCTAAAATAATAGAAACCCTTAAAACCCAGGCCGGAAAACTGACCCTTACTTCCAGGGCATTTTATAATGATTCACTCGGGGAATACCAGAAGTTTGTTACCGAATATTTTGGGTTTG
>CBDVAV010000670.1:0-3050 GCA_965372055.1 uncultured bacterium
CCTAATTTAAATTATGAACCTTAATAATTAATAATTAAAGATGAAAATTATAGAACATATAAAAAATGCCAAAAAAACACTCTTTTCCATCGAAATTCTACCTCCACTTAAAGGAGATGGCATCGAAACCCTATTTGCCCATCTTGACCCATTGATGGAATTTAAACCTCCTTTTATTGATGTGACCTACCATCGTGAAGAATATGTTTATAAAAATAGGGGTGGGGGATTATTGGAAAAGAGGACTATTAAAAAAAGACCTGGAACTGTTGGGATATGTGCTGCAATCCAAAATAAATATGGCATAGATACTGTACCTCATATTATTTGCGGTGGGTTTTCATTGGAAGAAACAGAAAATGCTTTGATAGACCTGCATTTCCTCAGTATTGATAATGTTTTGGCAATCCGTGGCGATGCCATTAAATCTGAATCACGTTTTATACCTGATCCTGATGGGCATAAATATGCCAGTGATCTGGTGGAACAGGTGGTTAATATGAATAAAGGAAACTATCTGGACGAAGAACTTCAACATACTAATCACACTAATTTTTGCGTTGGGGTAGCGGGATATCCTGAAAAGCATTTTGAAGCCCCAAATATGAAGAGCGACATAAAATATTTAAAGAAAAAGATCGAGTTAGGTGCAGACTATATTGTAACTCAAATGTTTTTTGACAATGAAAAATATTTTGATTTTGTGAAATCCTGCAGGGCCGAGGGTATAGAAGTTCCTATCATTCCCGGATTAAAGCCCATCACTAGTAAAAGCCAGGAAAATGTTTTGCCATCCATATTTTATATAGATCTTCCTGAAGACCTATCGGATGCTATTGAAAAGTGCAAAGATAATGAGGCTGTCAGGCAAGTGGGGGTAGAATGGTGTGTAAATCAATCAAAGGAATTGATGGAATTTGGAGTTCCCAGCCTCCATTATTATTCCATGGGGAAGGCAGAACCTGTATATAGAATTGCGAAAGAACTGTTTTAGATTGATATGATTATTGGTAAACTTATCCCATGAAAATCATAGAGTGCCCACGCGATGCAATGCAGGGAATTGCTAAATTCATCCCTACAGAAAAAAAAATCCGGTACATCAATAACCTGATCAAAGTTGGTTTTGACACCATTGATTTTGGAAGCTTCGTTTCCCCAAAGGTGATCCCCCAAATGAGGGATACAATTGAAGTGCTAAACAACCTTGATTTGGGGGGATCAAATACGAAACTATTGGCAATAATTGCCAATACACGCGGCGCAATAGATGCGTTGGATCATGAGGAGATATCATATTTAGGATTCCCATTTTCTATATCCGAAACCTTTCAGTTGAGAAATACCAATAAATCGATCATTGAAGCCTTGAATACTATCGAGGAGATCCAAAATCTTTGTATAAAGAAATCAAGGACTTTAGTTACCTATATTTCAATGGGATTTGGAAACTCTTATGGAGATCCTTATGATGTATCCATTGTTGAACAGTTCGTCGGAATTTTGGATAAGATTGGAATTAATATCATATCCCTGGCAGATACCATTGGAGTATCAGAACCAGAAAGCATTACTTACCTATTTAACAAATTAAAGCCGGCCTATCCGCATATCGAATTTGGGGCCCACCTGCATTCTCACCCGGATAAATCAAAGGAAAAAATTGAGGCAGCATTTAATGCAGGATGTGGCCGCTTGGATGGAGCAATAAAGGGATTCGGTGGATGTCCTATGGCAGAAGATGAAATGGTAGGAAATATTGCCACCGAAAGTATTGTTAATTATTTCTCAGGGAAAAATATACGATTGCCTCTGAACTATGAACTCTTTAAGGAGAGTGTAAAAGAAGCGGCTTATATATTTCCTTCCTGATCTTCCTCTTTTTTGTCAGGAGGAATACAATTTATCCTTATCATCCTTCGAACGCTAGTCATGCCCATCTCTAAAGCAATTGTGAAATCGATGCAGGCCATCACTTTGTAGTCTAATTCCAATTCCGACAAGCCCTTCATGTAATATGCCTGAGCACTATTTGCTTCCAGTCCGAGAAAAGCAGAAAGGTCATCTATTGCATTTTGATGTTTGCCTACTTTCTGATAACAATATCCCCTGGCAAAATAAGCCTGGCTAAACTGATCATTAACAGCCAGTAATTCACCAAAATTCTTTATTCCCGTATGATAGTCCCTAAATACCAACGAATTCAGTTCACCTAAATGATAATAAGCACTGTCGAACTGGCTGTTAAAAGATATGGATTTCTCTAGGTCGTTTCTGGCATTGTTATAACTGCCAAGCTTGCGCAAACTTAAACCCCTCAAATAATATATTTTTGCAATATCACTTTTCTTTTCCACGTGTTTGAATGCCTGGTTACAAAATTCAACTGCACTTTTATAGTTTCTTTTCCTTTCAATTTCAATTCTGGCAGCAAGGATTGCTGCTTCCGCACTCTTGGCGCCAAAGTTTACAATGGCACGGTTTAAAGATACCAATGCCTCACTATAATCTTTTATTCCTATGTATTCAATTCCTTTATTATAGTTGTACAATGAGGTATAATATCTAAGAAATACCTGAAATAAAATAACAAACATGATCAACACTAGCACGAATATTTTACCAAACATTAATGTGCCCTGGGTATAGGTGATTTTATTGGCTTTGTATTTGGCTTTCCTTTTTTTGTATGTTGATTTTCTGTCACTGTATTCCGGGGGTGTGGAAGTTGCAAAATCAGATGGAGGGGAAGTATAAGTCTTTTGGCTTTTTCCTGCTAATTTCTGATCATAAATCCATTTTTTATCAGGATTGGAAAGTGTTTCATACGCTTCGTTTATCCTTTTGAATTTTATTTCCAAACTGGGGTCATTCGGGTTTTTATCGGGATGATATTTTTTGGCCAGTTTTCTAAAAGCGGCTTTGATACCGGCTTGTGAGGTTGAACTATCAAGACCTAGAATATGATAGTAGTTTTCTGGCATATTAGTGTGCCAATTACTAAATTCGTTCACTATTTTCACTACTCTTTTTCCTTTCTACTACGTTAA
>CBDVAV010000671.1:0-3046 GCA_965372055.1 uncultured bacterium
AACAACAACATAATAACGACCTGTTCTTTCAGTTATTTCAGTTATTGTACCTAATTCAGGTTCCAGGGCAGCTTGTTCGGCATCTAATGCCGCCTGCCTGGCTGAATCTTCTGCCAATAGTCTCCTATCCTCTGCTTCCTGTTTTAGCCTATCTTCTTCTGCTTGTTGGATAGCAACTTGCTCCAGACGTGCTTTTTCTTCGTCGGCTAACCTATCCTGTTCCGGTTTATAGAAAAGAAAATACCATACTACCGCTCCGGCCACAATAAATATAGCTCCTACGATCAATAGCTTTGGCATTATGGACTCCTTTTTTGGAGGTACATAAGTTGAAGTTTCCTTTGTTTCTGCTGTTTCTTCAACTATTTCAGTTTTATCACCCTCTTCAAATTCGCCTGGCTCCTGATAGGAATCTTCCTCAGAATCCTCTGCCTCCGGCTCAGCTTCCGCTTCAATATCTGGTCTATCTTCTTCGGCAACAATTTCCGTAGCAGCTTCCTCTTCTTCAGTTGCTTCTTCTTTCTTCTCCTCGGGTTCGTCAACTTCTGATAAAGGCTCCATTTCTATATCAGGAAGTCCAAAACTGTCATCAGCATCACCTATATCCTCAAAAGAATCTTCACTAAATTCTTCATTGATCTTTTCTTCGTCTTTTTGTTTTTTCTTCGCCATCATAAATTGATTAAGGTTGATAATTAATCCAAAGTGATAAAATCCAAAACAATATAAACAATTTGTTAAATCTTAATAACTAGTTATTTACTCTGGAATCCGTCCCAATTTACTAAAATTCCAGTTATTTATTGATATCAGTCAATTTAGAAACTATAACTAACCCCTCCAATTGCCTGAAACCCCCGCACAGGATATCTATTTAAACCTTCATATTCATCCGATAATAGGTTATTTATAGATAAAAAAGCAGAAAATTGTTTTGAAAACAAGTATTCCAGCTTCAGACTAATATCCATTATTGCATCTAGTTCAAAAGTCCCATCTGTTGATTTACCTTTATCAAACACCTTTATACCTGATAGATAGTTAATATCTGCATTTAATAAAATCTTATCATAAACATTAAACCTGGTATTAAAGGTAGTCTTAAATGAAGGCTTGTGCCATGCTTCGGTTACTCCATCATTTGAATATTCATATATATCAAACCTGAGTTTTAAATTGGATTTGGTTGATTTATTATAAGAAAGTTGAAGGAATGGGTTAACCAAGGTCACATCCCCTAAATCATAAGCCAAGGAGAATTTATTGAACTGAATAGTGTCATTGACATAGTATCCGCTGTTTTTCAGATTCGAAAGCGAAATACCCAGATCAAACCCGAGGTTTGATGCCAGTTGACCTTTCAGTCCTCCAAAAATGTCAATTTCTTTGTTGGTATGATAAATCTCTATATTGGCAGCCAAAAATGAGTTTTCAGCTACCAGGGTACCTAGTGTCTTCTTTTGAATATCACCTGTAATACCCCCATAAATCCTGGTTTGGTCATTCAGGTAATAGAATGCATTAATGTCAGGATAGACATGAAACTTATCTGCATTTTGAACATTATCATTTTCTGCCACTCCCCTAAGTCCCGCTTCAATTTCAAAGTTGTTTAGTTTGAAGTTATACCTGGGGTTTATTTTAAAAAGATTTCTGTTTTGTGATGCAATTGCCTGGTCTTCCCTGGTGATTAAACTTAAAGAAGCATCCAAATCGAAGCTTGATTGATCATCAATTTCAAATTCCTGATTCAATTCGATAGCAAATTCTACCTCTTTAGCTAAGAAATTATCTGTAATATAATGATAGGATAAATACAGGGCTGGATGCCAACTATTTTCAGGGTTATTTGCCAGTATACCTACTTTTGTATCAAAAACATTGAAAATTTGCTCAATTGTGTCCCTGTTTACAATTGTTCCTCTATCATAGCCATAAAAGAACATATTGGACCTCTGGTACCTCAAATTACCTTCCAAGGTCATATGCTCATTGAATGATTTTCCTGTCAACTCGATCCTGGTATTGCCATTTGCAGAATTTTTTCCATCAACAGGCCCTTTGCCCGATGATAAATGATAGAGTGATAATCCATATTGACTGGATGCACTGCGTTTATTACCAAAATATCCCTCCAGGTATGGTGATGAAAAGTTTCCAAATCCTGCGCTCACGTAGTTCCCATATATCTTGGATAGTTCTTCCCCGCTAATGGTCAAAACCCTTAACCTTGGGGTCAGGTTATTTGGCAAAAAGTCAATATCAGAATATCTGTAGTTGAGTGTTGTAATGCCAGGGTTTACCGGAAGGGGTGGTATTTTATTAAATATTCGGTTAGAAGGGGGCAGCTCTATCTTTTTATCCTTTTCTATTACGAATTCCCCTGATTGGATTTCCCCACTTTCTTTTTCCCAATCCTCTTGTGCAACTGAGACCATGAATTGGAACAAAAGTATTACCGGTAACAAACTGGTTCTTCCCTTGCTAAATAATTCCCTTATTTGCCCAAGTTCAATTGTCATTATCCTTGTTTTGTTTTACAGTATCAACTTCAGGCTGATCTTCATTCTCTATCTCTGAAACTTCAGTATCTTCAATACCCTTAAGTTTTTGATTCGCCTGTTCTACAATGTAACTCAGCGAGGAATTGTCAATCAATGAATTAAGAGTCTGCTTTGCCTGGAAGATCTCGTCAAGGCCAATAAAATTGTCTGCTATTTGTAAAAAAGAGCGATCATACCAAACCTGGAACCCACTGAAACTACGGTGCAGTTCATAAAGTGCTTCATTTGATTCCGTATATTTATTTTGATGATAAAGTATTTCGGCCAATAAGAATTGTGCTTCTGCCCCATGTTCATCTTTTGCCGAGTTTAGGGTTTCCAGGAAAAGATCCAAAGCACTGTCAAAATCACCTCTTGCATACGCCGACTTTCCGATAAACAGCAAAGATTTATTTTGTGCATCATTGGCAACATTTCCCTGATCCAGTATCTCCCTGGCAAAATAATCAACAGAATCGTACTCGGCCATATAATAAAAAGAC
>CBDVAV010000672.1:0-3046 GCA_965372055.1 uncultured bacterium
CTGATAAAAATTATCAATCATTTCATTCCACTTGATCTTACCTTGGGATATATCATCAAGTTCTTTTTCCACGTCCGCGGTAAAGGAATAGTTGGTGACATTGGGAAAATTCTCCACCAGAAAATCGTTCACAATCATGGCTATGTTAGTAGGGTACATCTTCATTTTCTCAGTCCCTGCCACCTCGGTAAGTACTTGGGATGTTATTTCATTATCATACAGTTTAATAAATTTATATTTTCGCTCTTTTCCTTCTCTTGATTCTTTTTGCACATACTCTCTTTTCTGAATAGTGGAAATCGTGGGAGCATAGGTTGAAGGTCTTCCAATCCCCATTTCTTCTAATTTCTTCACCAAGCTGGCTTCTGTATACCTGGCTGGTGGACGACTGAATATTTCCCGGCTTATCATTTCAATTAAAGATAACAGCTGCCCTTCATTTAATGGTGGTAGCATTCCTTTCTGGTTGTTTTCGGAATTGTCTTCTTCATCAAAAGATTCGGAGTAAACTTTTAAAAACCCATCAAACTTTACAACTTCGCCGCTTGCAATAAGATTTCTGTTTGAAGTGGATATTCCAATGGTTGCAGTGGTTCTTTCCAATTCTGCATCAGCCATTTGAGAGGCGATCGCCCGCTTCCAAATGAGCTCATATAGTTTGTTTTCATATTGATCATTGCTACCTCGCGAATCGTCAAAGTTGGTAGGACGGATGGCTTCATGGGCTTCCTGTGCCCCGGCAGTCTTAGTTTTATAATTCCGGATTTTCAGATATTTACTTCCGTAGTCCTGTGATATTGTAGAAGATGCGCCTTGAATAGCCTCTTGCGATAAATTGACTGAATCAGTTCTCATATAAGAGATTTTCCCTGATTCATATAGCTTTTGTGCAATGGTCATTGTTCGGCTAACTGAAAAACCCAGCTTTCTACTGGCCTCTTGTTGTAAGGTAGATGTTGTAAACGGCGGGGCAGGGGTTTTCTTTGCTGGTTTTTTTTGTAAGCTGCTTATCTTAAACTCTGCTCCCTTACATTCTTCTAAAAATGCATAGACATCATCTTCTGTACTTAGTTTTTGCGATAACTCAGCAACAAGTTGTTTGCCCTCTCCCAGATCGAATGTTGCCGTAATCCTAAAAGAGGCACTTGGGTTAAATCCCGTTATTTCCCTTTCTCTTTCTACCACAAGGCGAACTGCAACAGATTGAACCCTGCCGGCTGAAAGTCCGGTTTTGATTTTTCTCCACAATATAGGCGACAGTTCAAATCCTACCAGCCTGTCCAATACCCTTCTGGCCTGTTGTGCATTGACCAGGTCCAGGTCAATTTCCCTAGGGTTTTGCATGGCATTATCAATAGCATTTTTTGTTATTTCATGGAACACGATCCTGCGGATATTTTTGTCATCAAGATTCAGGACCTCCTTTAAATGCCATGATATTGCCTCTCCCTCGCGGTCATCATCGCTTGCTAAATACACCAACTCAGAATCCTTGATACGTTCTTTGAGTGATTTAATTACAGCTTTCTTGTCAGGGCTTATCTCATATGTTGGCATATAGCCGTTTTCAATATCAATGGCGTCATTGCCTTTGGGAAGATCCCTGACATGGCCATAACTGGAGGTGACTTTAAAGTCTTTGCCCAGAAATTTCTCTATTGTTTTTGCCTTTGCGGGCGACTCTACTATTACAATATTTTTTGGCATACCATGAATTTAATACATTCACTTCAATATTGAAATGGATACAATTATACCAAAAATTGAATCATTCGTGCAAGTAGCCTTAATAAGTAATTTTAAAATAAGTGATATCCCTTCATTGAAGTATCAACGAAATTTGTTAATATTTCGAACGATTTTAAATTATGACCAAGAAATTATTTTTAATAAGACATGGCAGAACTGCTGAAAGAGCTGTTGATATGAAAGATATAGATAGGCCATTGACTTTGGAAGGAATTCAAAATGCTTCAAAAATGGGCCGGTTTTTTCTTCTTAACAATATGAGCCCCGATTCGATAATGTGCTCTACAGCAATAAGAGCTAAAACCACAGCCGAATTAATGGCAGAACAAATGAATTATGATACTTCTAAGATTTACGTTAACGATAAGATATATGAAGCATCGGCCAGGACGTTGCTCCAAATAGTAAATTCCATTAAGGAGGAATTCGGAACTGTTTTTCTGATAGGCCACAATCCATCTATATCCTTTTTGTCAGAATACATTACCGGTGAGGAAATTGGTGATGTAACCAGCTGTGGTGTGATCAAGATAAAATTTAAAGATAAATCTTGGGCGGAAATCGATTCCGGAAATGGGGAATTTGAGGATTACTATTATCCGGAAATAATATCCTTATAATTTGGCTAACAGAGATGATAGTTTAGAGAACCCTGTTGTCAAGTTGTTTGATCAAACTATAAAATCCAGGAACTTCTTGCCCGCTGAAAGAATTATTCATTCATTTTGCCAGCACGGTAGGCGTAGATCATTTTAGGTTTCCAATTACTTCCTTGCAACATGCAACTTGTAACAAGTAAAAGAAGTGAATTGGGCAGATCAGCATGTGAAAAAAGTTTTGCCCTTTAGCTTATGCAAAGCAAGATTGTCTAGGGTAATTGTTTATATTTGGTTTTTTGTAAATTTTAAAATTGGAAAAATTTGGAATTTTTTAAGCAAGTTGAAGCTGGTATTGTTGCACTAGCATCCTGGATTTGGGGAATCCCTTTGTTGATCCTTCTTTTAGGGGGAGGACTCTATTTCATGATTTATACCCGGTTTTCCCCCTATATGTACTTCAGGCATGCAATAAATGTACTCAGGGGGAAATATGATGATCCCGATGAAATTGGGGAGATTAATCATTATGAAGCACTGTCGACACACTTGGCTGCCACCGTTGGAATGGGAAATATCAGTGGTGTTGCTGTTGCTATAGTAACCGGTGGCCCGGGGGCAATAGTCTGGATGTGGGGTAGTGCTTTGGTTGGTGTGGCAACCCAATTTTTTACCTGTTCTTTGGCTATCATGTACCGTGG
>CBDVAV010000673.1:0-3046 GCA_965372055.1 uncultured bacterium
ATTTCTAGTTCATCTTAAAAGGGACCACCATGGTGAATTCTGGAATAAGAATATCAAGTTTCTTGCCATCTACAAGTTTTTCCATCAGGTAAGTGCCAGACATCTTACCAATTCCTGATCTTAGGTTACACCCGGAAACATACTGGTGTACCTGGCCTGGCTCCAAAACCGGTTGCTGTCCTACAACACCTTCACCTTCGACCTCTCTTATGGAGCTGGTTAAATCATGAATGTACCAATGTCTTCTAAGGAGTTTTAAAGTATTATCACTGTTATTCTCTATTGTTACCTGATAGGTAAAAACATAATGGTACTGACTTGGACTAGAGTATTCTGACTGATACTCAGTCTCAACGCTAACTTTTACTCCGGATGTGATCTCAGTTACCATTAGTTCAAAAATAGGAAATTTTGTATAATTAACGATTATGGTTATATAGAAGTTCTATTATCAATATCAAATTTTTTATAGGTGAATTATGGAGGTGAAAATTACCGATTCCTGGAAACTAAAACTTAATGACGAATTCTCAAAAGTATATTTTAGTAACCTTGTACAATTTGTCCGTGATGAATACACTAATCATAAAATATATCCTCCCGGAAAGTTAATTTTCAGTGCGTTTGACCATTGTTCATTTGAGGGCCTGAAAGTTGTGATCCTTGGCCAGGATCCTTACCACGGGTCTAACCAGGCCAACGGGTTGTGTTTTTCGGTTAATGATGGAGTTAAGATGCCACCTTCGCTGGTGAATATATTTAAGGAAATTGGCAATGATCTAAATGTGCAGATTCCTACAACCGGAAACTTGGAGAGGTGGGCCGACCAGGGTGTTTTGTTGCTCAATGCTACCTTAACAGTTAGATCAGCGAGTCCAGGTTCTCATCAGAATAAAGGGTGGGAGGAATTTACAGATGCTGTGATAAGAAAAATATCGGAAGAGAAGCAGGGGATTGTGTTTTTGTTATGGGGGGCTTATGCCCAGAGAAAAGGGGAGATAATTGACAGAAACAAACACTGTGTATTAGAATCACCTCATCCTTCACCATTTTCCGCTGACAGGGGATTTTTCGGATGTAAACATTTCAGTAAAACCAATGAGTATCTACGAATTAGTGGGTTAAAAGAGATAAATTGGTAATATTAATGGATTCCTTGAAAGAATCGACTCCAACGAATTTTCTTTAGAAAACTTTCATTTTCATCCAACGATAACCAAATAAAAAACGCTTTACCTACCACATGGTCTTCAGGTACAAATCCCCAATACCGGGAATCCAGTGAATTATGTCGGTTGTCGCCCATCATGAAATAATAATTTTGTTTGAAGGTATATTCACTTTGCTCTTGGCCATCTATAAATAACTTATCATCTTCAATCAGTACATCTTTATTATGGTCAAAATCTTCGATCACTGACCGGTAAGTCACCAGGTTTTCTTTGGTAATTTGAATAGTAGCTCCTTTTGCCGGCATTTTTAAAGGCCCATAATGGTCTCCGTTCCATGGAAATAAATTTGAATCCGGGAATATATTAAGTTCAGCTTGACCCTTTTTCCTTCTACCGAATCTTCCATTAATATGCGTGGCTTCTTCAACATTGGTTATAAAAGGCAGGTCAGCAAGTTCTATGGCCAAGGTTGGGGTTATATGCATCCAATAAACAACTCCATTATCATTTCTTGAAATAAGATCAAAGTCCGAGATATGATATTTTCGCATGATTCGGTCATTAATTCGATCTGTTGCAGATACTAAATAACTATTTTGCATCAAAGGAAGATTCTCTAGGGCTTCTCCATTTATGTATACCTGCATATCGCGTACTTCTAAAACATCCCCTGGGGTGGCTACACATCTTTTTATATAATTCGTTTTTAAATCGATCGGATATTCAAATTCCGGAGGATAATTAAATACCACAACATCATTTCTTTTTATTGAAGTTAAACCAGGTAATCGGAACTGGGGAAGTTTTATCCAATTTACGAAGGAAGGGACACCTCCTTCAATGATTTTATCGGTACCAGGTATTTTCTGATGGGTAAGGGGCAACTGAAGTGGGGTTTGAGGAGTCCTTGCCCCATAATGAAGCTTGCTTACAAAAAGGAAATCACCTACCAACAATGATTTTTCCATTGATGGCGTGGGAATTACAAATGCCTCCATAAAAAGCCATCTTATAAACGTTGCGGCAACTACTGCAAAAACTATTGCATCAACCCACTCTTTTGTTGCAGAACGGTTTTCACGGGGAATTTGAGTGGCCTTACCTTTATAAATCAATTCCTTCTTAAATCCCAAATAAGGTAAATAAAAGTAGAAAAACATAATGCCCAATGCTTGTTGGTATGTCCTGGTTTTGCCAAAACTCTTCAGTAAGTCCACTATCATACTGGCGAAGACAAAGACATCGATTATAGGTATAAAGAAGAACACTATCCACCATGAAGGGCGTCCGATAATCTTTAAATGAACAATGAAGTTGTAAATTGGGACTATGCTTTTCCAACTTTGCTCGCCTGCCTTTTCAAAAATCTTATAATAACCCAAAGCGGTAAGGGCGTAGATAAAAAAAATCACTACATATAGGACTGTGTTACTTAATTCGTACATCTCTATTCATTTTTCAAAATTTCCACAATAGTAGTTAAGGCGCATGAAAACTTACGACTTATTTCAAGTTTTTTAGAAGTCATCATTGGCGGGATTCCTATTTCATAAAAAATCTCAAAGCATCAAATACTATATTTAACGTAAAACCCATGACTTAATGTTATATTCAATCACTCATTTATCAGTTATTGGATTATTAATAACTTTATCTGAAATTGATTGTTAATGACAAGCCAGCACTTGATGTAAAAATGATATTTTCTTCTTCGAAGTAAGGTGATAATTTAAACGAAAGGTCTTCGTTAACTTCAAACTCCCTAAGGTGGGCATCCACATGAGCCTCAAACACATTTAAAAAGTAAGCTATAGCTGTGAAAATATAAAACTTATCACGTTTTTGTCGAGCCCTGTCTATATTGGTTTCAACAA
>CBDVAV010000674.1:0-3044 GCA_965372055.1 uncultured bacterium
AAGAATGTATGATGAAGAAATTGATCATTTAAAATCAGAAATTACTTCTCTGGATAAACAAATCAAAGATAAGGAAATTGTTAGGGACCAGATGAGAAAAATTGCCCAAGAAGAAGCGGACGGAACAGGCGGTTCAAAGCGCAGAAACCTGGGGCCTATCTATAAAGTTAAAAAAGCAGATGCCGATAAAGTAGAGAAAGAACTTGAGTTGCTGGTTAGTCCCAATCGTCAAATTATCGATCAAAAAATGAACATCATTCAAGATTTAGAAGGGCAAAAATCATTGGTCATTCAGTCCCTGGAAAGGAAACCATTTGATGGGTTAGCTGCCAGGTTGGATGCTCTGGAAAATCTATCTTCAAAAAGCGGAGCTATCTCCCTTGCCAATTGGTTTATCATTCTACTGTTTATAGCCATTGAAGCAGCACCCATAATAGTAAAGTTAATGGCATCTCGTGGGCCGTATGATGATTTGCTGGAAGTTGAAGAACATAAATTCAAAACCAGAAGGATAGAAGCTTTAGCTAGGTTGAACTATAAAACCAAACAAAGAATCAAAGACTTGCCACAGATGGAAAAAGAATATGTAGATGAGAAGCTGGCTGCCACATTGAGTTGATCCACCTCAAAGGTTTAATAAAGCATATGAATTGAACCATTGCATCGGCTCTGGAGTGCATAGGTTATACACCTAACTAATAGTAATCTCTCTAGCTGTGCTTGCTTTAATTTCAAAATCCGACTTGATCAAGGTTAAAAAAATAACCGATGAAAAACCAGAAGATCCAAACATCATACACATTACCATGATCTGATATTTTGCTGCTATAAGAGCCGAAACCCCAGATAATATTTGACCTGTCATCATGCCTGGAAGTGAAACCAGGCCAACTGCAAACAGAGAATTCATGATAGGAATAAGAGCAGCCCGAAGTGCTATATTCCGGGCCTGATCATATGCCATATTCCGATTGATTTCCGCTTCTAACCTTTCCCCTGCAAGGCTAATACTATTCATAGCGTTGGCAAAAATCATCCCTGCCAGTGGAATCATATAACTTGGCAAATACCATGGTTGCAAATCAAGGACACCTTGAGTGATTAGCAATAGTATTATACCTCCACCCAAAAAAATTGACCAAAAACACTTTATATATAATCTCTTTCGAGGGATTTTCATGGTACGCAAAGCAATCCAGCTTGCAGAAAAAAGCATAACTGTGAGAACTGAAACAACGATCCAGGAATTATTAGTCTCAAAAAAATAAACCAAAAAATATCCAATAAGAAGAAGCTGAATTAACATCCGGACAATAGCATAAATTGAGTTTTTGTAATCGATTTTCCATTTCCATAGAATGAAAATCACTACAATAACTGGTATTAGAGCCAGTGCCAAATTAGGGAATGGTATCATTTGAATTGATTTGCTCATGATCTGTTAATAAAAAAGTTATTACGAAGCAATATTATACGTTATCCAAGGGAAATTATAGAAGGGATTTAACCTTTTGTATTCATTTTACGCTCTAAAGTTGATTTAGATTTTTATCATAATGAGCCTTGTTAAAAAAGGATGGTTGGTTTGAAGTCAGAAAAAAGGGAAGTCATATAATTCTGCGACACCCAAACAAACCTGAACAACTGACTGTGCCTTACCATGCCGGAAAGGAGGTAGAGAAGGGTTATTGGTTGTATTGCTAAAACAGGCGAAAATCAAAACAACAAAAAGATGAGAAAGCCAAAAATACACATCACTGTTATCAAAGAAGATGTTGGTTATAGTGCCAATACTTTAGTTGGAAAAATGTTCATTGCTACCCAAGGGGAATCCTTTGAGGAGCTTAAAACAAATATTATTGAAGCAGTAAATCTTTCCTTTGAGGAAAAAGGCTTTACTTATAATATTGAAGAGATTCAGATTATTTATGATCTACAGAGTTTCTTTGAATTTTATAAGGTGATTAATGCGAAAGCGCTATCTGAAAGGATTGGGATGAATCAAAGCCTATTGGCACAATATATTAAAGGCATAAAAAAACCATCCCGCAACCAAACTAAACGTATTCTCAACGGTGTTCAGAAAATAGGCAGGGAACTTACTGAAGTTAAGTTTTTACTTTAATTGCTATCTCCCTTCGGAATAGACTGCACCAAAAAGGAGGGGTGAATTCTAAAGTTTCAATTTAATATTAATAGCCCGGCTCGCTCTGCAATCTTTTGCCATTATTGAGTAATGCATATATTGTTCATCGTAATTATAAAGATTTAAAGTTGCAGAGCTGTTTTCGGTTTCAATAACATCAATTAAAAGTTCCTGCCCGAATGCCTCCTGAATAATTAGTGAATAATTCCCCTGGTAATTCTTATCAGGGTTTTTCCAGCGCACATTTAATTTGAGTGAATCAGCATTTGTTGACTCAATTTTTTCTTCTAGAACCGTTATTCTACCTGCTTCATAGGGGCTATTGGTGCCTGGCACAATAAGTAATTGATAAGCAAAATGACAATCTATCAGTCCTTCTTTTTCTAATAATGCATATAGCCTTTTGTGATTAGCGTATCTGATCTTTAGCTTCCCGATTAATGAATCTAATTGATATTTTCCCGCATCCATAGATAACTTACGAGGATAATTAATATCCAATGTCAGATGACCTTTATCTTTTATCAGAACAACATCATCATTATTTAACCTGTCCCCCTTTCTTATCTTATCACCACCAATTCTAAAAGACCGTTTTGCATCAAGCACTTCATATTCTTGTCCATATCCAAAAGCTGAATATATCAACGCAATGCAAACTAAAAGTATTGCTCTGCTTCTCATCTTGCATCATACTTGTTGTTAAGTAAATATAACTAAAATGCTTAGTAAAAAATCCGAATCACAGATTAGATGGATTAACTGATTACACTGATTTAGGGTTAATGAACTTTGCAATTCTGGTTAACCTTAGTCGCACATGCATCAATAAAAAAAGCTTTACCAAACCTCAAAGGTTTAGTAAAGCAGAGGAGATGAACCAATGCATCCGATGGCT
>CBDVAV010000675.1:0-3035 GCA_965372055.1 uncultured bacterium
GGGAAAAAGTAATGGAGCCCTTCTTCACCACCAAGGCCATTGGCAAAGGAACTGAGCTTGGATTGTCCATTAGCCATGGAATCATTGAAAAACATAGGGGTGGGATTGAGGTGAACAGTGTGGAGGGAAAAGGGGCGAGTTTGTGATAAAATTACCAAATTGAGTAAATGAAACAAATTCAACCATATCTCTTCACACTACTTCTTTTGATTACGTTCGGGTGCTCCGTTCAAAACGGATTCTCTGATCCGGAAACCCAGTGTCATTCAGCAAAAATCAACCAGGTATCCATGAACATTATCAGCAATGCCATCGATGCTTTTGAAGGGAAAGGGACGATCATTATTACCCCTAAAGCATTGATAGATAAAATAAGCATTAGCATAAAAGACAATGGAAATGGAATGTCAGAAGAAATAATGAAAAAAATCTTCGATCCATTCTTTACCACCAAAGAAGTAGGCAAAGGAACAGGCCTTGGCCTTTCCATCAGCTATGGGATAATTGAAAAACATGGGGGCAAGATTGAAGTGACCAGTGTGGAAGGAAGCGGAAGTGAATTTATAATTAATCTACCTATAGATAAAATACCAGAACGAACCAAACTTTAGCACTATGAAAACAAGTAAACAAATTGAAGTAAGTACCGATGGTTTTAAAACCACAAAATTCGTTAAACCTAAGATTGATAGCAGCATAGAGAGTGTAATTGCCAGGTATGGGATTACCCCTGATGATTCAAAACGAGTACGCGACACGATATACCCCGTGGTGAAGAACTCACTGGGAAACATGATTGAAGATTTCTATCGATGGTTGGAGCAATTACCTGAATACAAAACTTTTTTTGGCAATAACAAAGAACTTGTGAAAAGGGTGAAAGCAGAACAGAATAAATATTGGGATGATATCCTGACTGCCGAAGTGGATGATGTATTCTTTTCAAACAGGGTAAGGTTGGCGGAAACCCACGCCAGGATCAATCTTCCCCTGGACTCTTACTTTGCAGGGTTGGCTTTCTTTATGAACTGGGTTATAGCAGAAAGCATGGATTCTGTTTTGAACAAAGCAAAGAAAACCAGTGTCGCCAAGAAAGAAGAAATGCTTGAGGCCACAGGCAGTTTTGTGAAAATATTGCAAATAGACCTGGCCGTGGTGGTTGATAATTATGTGAAATCAACCAGTGCCCAGCTTAACGAGCTCATACAACGCCAAGCCTCTACCATTACAAAACTGGCTACCCCTATTGCACTGGTTGCCCAGGATATTTTACTGGTTTCCATTATTGGCATTATTGACTCCAACAGGTCCCAGGACATAATGGAGACTACTTTAACAAAAATCATTGAAACCACTTCCCAAGTTACCATTGTTGATATTGCCGGCGTGGATCTGGTGGATACGGCCATTGCAAACCACCTTATCAAGATGACACAGGCCATAAAACTAATGGGCTGTCATTGCATCTTGTCAGGTGTTTCACCATCCATTGCCCAAACCATGGTACAGCTTGGAATTGACCTCAGGGATTTAACTACCAAGGCGGTATTGAAAGATGCAGTTGAATTGGCCTATAAAATGGCAAACACAAGCAATAACCAACAACAGTAAATAATGACATACCAGCAATAATGGCCATGAAATACGATTTGCAGAGCAATGTTTCCTTGAATGTGGTTGAAGGAATATTGATAGTGACCATCAACCAGGACCTAGAGGAATATACCCTGCTGGCTATTCAGGAAAGCATCTTGAATAAAATTGCTGCCAGTACGGTCAAAGGGGTTATTTTGGATTTCTCGAACGTTAAAATCCTGGATTCCTTTCTGATCAAGAAAATAGAGGAGATTACAAAAATGATCGAGGTAATGGGAAGTTTAGCCGTGGTGGCCGGATTAAGGCCGGAAACCGTAGTTTCATTGGTTACCCTGAACATCCATCCCGAAGGCCTAACCACTGCCCTGAACATAGAATTGGCAATCAAAATGTTAAAAAAAGTGCTAGCAATTAATGAAATAGAGAAGGATGAAGATAATGAAGATGATGAAGAACATGATGATGAAAATATGGATCCGGAACTAATCGATGAAGACAATGAAGAGCCTGCTTAACAAAGAACATATTTCCATCCGGCACATGTCAGATATTAAATATGCTGCCGACCATGCCAAATATGCTTCGGAACAACTTGGCTTTAAAAAAACCCAGTGTATTTCTATTTCTGTGGCGGTCAGTGAATTGGCAAACAACATCATTAAATATGCCCAAAGAGGAAAAATTGTTATTGAGCCTATCAAAAATTCAAGTACAAAAGGCTTAAAGGTTACAGCAGAGGATTATGGCCCGGGCATCAGCAACATAAGTATTGCATTAAAAGATGGGTTTAGCACCAAAGGTACTTTGGGGCTGGGCCTGTCGGGCGTCAACAGGTTGATGGATGAATTCTATTTTGATGAAAGCAGAAAAAAAGGCACCAAAATAACCGTAAAGAAATGGCTATAAAAGAACCTATGGTAGAACTGGATTTCTATTTGTACATCAAGCCCTTGCTAAGTGAAAAAGAATGTGGCGATACTGGGGTGATTTTAGAATCGGAAAAAACTCTTTTTGTTGCCCTGCTTGATGTATTGGGGCATGGAGCGGAGGCTTATGAAGTGGCCCAAAAAGCCCGGCTGTTTTTGGAAAGCAATTACCTGGAAGATCTTGTAGAGCTAACAATGGAATTGCACCAGGCCATATTAAATACCAGGGGGCTGGTAGGAAGTTTGGTCAGGTTGGATATCAGCAGTGGACTATTGGATTATGTCGGGATGGGCAATATCGTTTCCAGAAGGTTTGGAAGTGAGTATTACAAATTTGTAAACAGGGATGGCATTATTGGCTACAAAATGCCCAAACCAAGGATGGAAAACCTACAGTTAAAAAAAGGTGATATCCTTCTCATGCATTCTGATGGCATCAGGGAAAACTCTGGAATCACCAACAATAACGGGGTATTTGATGGCCATGCAGAATCAATAACCAAAGAATTAGTG
>CBDVAV010000676.1:0-3033 GCA_965372055.1 uncultured bacterium
CTAATGGTTTATTTTGGAAATAATTCATTTGTGCTGATATAATAATGGTACCGATAATTAAAATTTGAGAAACCAGAAATTGAAAGGTTACCAGACCTTTTCTCAAAAATAATGATGAAGATTTATGGGAAGTTATTTTACTGCTTAAAGCTGAAGTCGGCGTATATCCTGAGAGCACTAAAGCAGGGTATATGCCGGAAAAAAATCCGACAAAAGTGATTATTACAACGATGAACACTTGAAGCATACCATCACCAAAAAGATTGAGGCTAAGATCAACTCCCTGAAATTGATTAAAACTTGGCAAAAGGCGTTCTACAATTCCAAGAGCCAACAACATTGAAGCAAATGAAAGAATGAATGATTCACCAAGATATTGCATTACCAATTGAAGTTTTGATGCTCCCATAACTTTCCTGATTCCAACTTCTTTGGATTTTTTAATGGCAATGGCGGTTGAAAGATTTACAAAGTTTATACAAGCTATGCTTATGATAAAAAATGCTACAAATCCAAGTATCAATAATTGTTTGGTTTCCACGGTATAACCAGAATTAGATCCCGTGTACGTTTGATCAAAGTGAATTTCCCTTAATGATTGAATCCCCAATTGATGCTTTCCCCTTTCTTCCTCTTCGTAATATTTTTGGTTGATAATGCTTAATTGAAGCTCAAATTGATCAGCATCCGATTTTTCCGGTAAAAGGACATAATTCTGTGTTCCTAAAGTTGCACCCCAACTATCGTAGTCAAATCCACCAACCAATCTTTTGTCCATGGCCTCGAATGAAACAATCATTTCAAAATCCAAATGGGAATTGGAAGGAGGGTCTTTTATTATTCCGACTATCTCCAGTTCCAAGAAATTTTGCAACTCCACTGTTTTTCCAATTGGGGATTCATCACTGAAGTGTTCCGCAACCACCTTTTCTGTAATCAATAACCCCTTTGGATTTTTTAAAGCGAGTTCAGGATTTCCTTCTATCAATTCAAAATCAAATACTTTTAAAAATGAAGAATCGGCAAAAAGCACAGCCTCTTGGTTCCAGAGATCTTCCTCGTACTTTATCTGGTATTCCCCGGACCGATAGATCTGAACTACTGCATCTAAATCCGGGAATTCATTGATCAAGGCTTGACCCATTGGGTAAGGGACTGAGGCTGTACGATCGATTCCCGAAGCAGTACTCATCTCATGAACAATTCTATAAATTCGATCCTTTTTAGAATGGAAATTGTCAAAATTCAATTCATACTTTATCAGTAAAAATATCAAAGTACAAGCACTAATACCTACAGTAAGTCCCAATACATTGATCAGAGTAAATGCTTTATTTCTGATAAAATTCCTGGCGCCGATTTTCAAATAGTTTCTTAACATTCTAACTGTGTTTATATTATTTCGAGATATTGCTTTATTCTTTTGGATCTAATCATTTTACATTCATTTATTCATTTCTCAATGACCTCACTGGGTTCGCTATTGCTGCTTTTAAAGATTGAAAACTTACCGTAGCCAGGGCAATAACAAGTGCTCCTAGAAATGTTAACAGGAAGATATCCACTTCAAGGCTAATGCGGTAAGCAAAGCCGGCAAGCCACTTAGTAGCAAAGTACTGTCCTAGTGGCCAAGCTATCAGGTTAGCAATTACAATAAGTATTAAATATTCTTTGGAAAGCAATTTCAAAATTCCTCCCAGGCTAGCTCCCATCACTTTTCTTATACCAATTTCTTTAGTGCGTTGTTGAGCAGTAAAGGCAGATAATCCAAATAAGCCGAGGCAGGAGATAATTATTGATAAAACCGCGAAGGCAGTGAAAATCCTGCTTATCTTGACTTCTTTGTGATAGAACCTTTCCAATTCCTGATCTAGAAAATAAAATTCAAATGGCTTATTGGGATTAAATGCTTTCCATTTTGCCCTCATCATTTCAATAGCATCATCCCAATTACCCGGAGAAAGTTTTACATTTAAAAAATCACTGTAATACGGGTGAGTATTAATGTAGATTACAAGAGGATCGATGTTATTATAAAGTGATTGGAAATTAAAATCCCTGACTACACCAATTACTTTCCCCTTCCTTATTTCCTGCTTTCCAGTATAAATGGTCATAGTGAAATCTTTGCCTACTGGCTCACTCCAGCCAAATTTTTCTGCTGCTGCTTGATTAAGAATAAAAGCTTCCGTTGCATCGGTAATAATATCTTTAGAGAAATTTCTTCCCTCCACAATTGTTATGTCATAGGTTTCCAGGTAGTCTTCATCCACTCCAAGGGATTCAATAGTCATTTCTGCATCAGTAGTAAACCCTTCGGGGATAATTTCCCACCCATAAAAGTCACCGCGCCCTGGCAATGTCGAAGATAATGCCACATTCAGCACCATAGATTCCTGCATTAAAGAGTTCTTCAACACCCGGTAGTTGGTTTGATCATGGCGGTCAACCAGTTTGATGGCTACAATCTGTTCCTTATCAAATCCAAGGTGTTTGTTGCGCAAGAAATTAATTTGTTGCAACACGATCAATGTTACGATAATCAACAAGCAGGAAATGAAAAACTGAAAAGTGACCATGGATTTTCTCACATTGCCCAATCCCGAAATTTGTAATAATTTGCCCCTGAGTGTAGCAATAGGTTTAAAAGATGTGAGATAGAATGCAGGATATAAACCTGCAAGAAGGCTTACAAGAATTATTGAGACAATCACCACAAGAAGGTTGAATCCTGTTAATATAAATCCCAGTGAAATATCCTTCCCGACCAAGTGATTAAAAAAATAAATTAATACCAACTCAGCTATCCCGAATGCTGCCACAAAAGATAGGGTAGTAGTGATAAATGACTCACCTAAAAACTGGATTACCAGTTGATGTTTACCGGCACCCATAACTTTCCTCATACCAACTTCTTTAGCCCTTTGTGTTGATTGGGCAGTAGTAAGGTTCATAAAATTGATACAAGCAATAATCAAAATGAAAATTGCAATTATCAAAAATAGCTTTACATAAGTATAACTTGAATTTCCC
>CBDVAV010000677.1:0-3029 GCA_965372055.1 uncultured bacterium
ATAAGCAATTGTTTGAACTGATGGTATACAAGATTATAGATGAAAAAAAATGATTTAGTCTATGTCGACCATATACTTAATTCATTAGGGAAAATAAAAAGATATATTTCTGGTTTATCAAAAGATGAATTTTTGAAGGACACGAAAACCCAAGATGCCGTCATTAGGAAATTTGAAATTGTGGGTGAAGCCACAAAACGAATCTCACCTGATTTTAAGAAAAAGCATGATGGAATTCCTTGGAAGGATATGGCAGGCATGCGGGATGTTCTTATCCATGACTACATTGATGTGGATATTTGGATCGTTTGGAAAACTGTCAATGAAGATCTCAAACAATTGGAAAATGAATTGATGAAGATTCAGAACCCAACAGATTGACAGTTATTTTAATTCAATTAGAATCACACTTCATAGTTCAAGATCAGATGTCAATGATTCTAGAATTTAGATATGATCATTAGTAAACCAGATATTCGAAATTTAGAACTTCAAACCCTAATTGATTTTCTACAGGAAATCGGGGAAAAGCCGTTCAAAGCAAAGCAAATCAATGAATGGTTGTGGAAGAAGTCAGTGCAGGATTTCGACCAGATGTCCAATCTTTCTTTGGAGACCCGGAAATCGCTGGCTGATAAATTCTCATTTAAACCAGTGGATTTATCAGGAACACAAGTCAGTGCTGACAAGACAATAAAATCAGTATTTGAACTTCATGATGGCAATGTGGTGGAAGGGGTATTGATCCCCAGTAAATCGAGGATCACAGCCTGCATTTCATCACAAGTTGGATGTTCCCTTAGTTGTAAGTTTTGCGCAACTGGATATATGGAAAGAAAAAGAAACCTTGACGCTGCAGAAATCTACGACCAGGTAGTTCATATCCGGAATCAAGCAGAAAAGGAATTCAAAAGTCCATTGACAAATATCGTGTACATGGGGATGGGGGAGCCACTTTTAAATTATAACAACGTCCTCCAATCTGTCAAATACATTACCTCTGAAAATGGGCTGGGCATGTCGCCAAAACGAATTACGGTTTCAACAGCTGGGATTGCCAAGATGATAAAAAGGTTGGCGGATGATAAGGTTAAATTTAACCTGGCATTGTCACTTCATGCCGCAACTGATGCAAAGCGGAATCAAATTATGCCAATCAACGAAACCAATACTTTGGATTCACTAGAGGAAGCCCTTAATTATTACTATAATATTACAAGAAACCGCATTACTTTCGAGTATATCCTCTTTTACAATTTTAATGATTCGATTAAAGATGCCGAAGAGTTGCACAAATTTTGCAAGAAAATACCTTCAAAAGTCAACGTGATAGAGTATAATCCCATTGATAATTCAGATTTCAAAAATACTGATGCCGATGCCCTGGAGAAATTCCGGGATTACCTTGAAGATAGAGGGGTAAATGTAAAAGTCAGGAAAAGCCGGGGCAAAGACATTGATGCCGCCTGTGGACAATTGGCTAATAAGCAGTAAATTTAATATATAAAGACATCCAGCTGTGGGGGATAATTAAATAACAAATCACAAATCACAAAAAAATCAAATTCCAAATAAGCTACAAAACACAATTCCGAAAAAATATCGATTCCTGAGATTTAATGCTGATTTTGAATTTTGAGATATTGGGTATTATTTGTTATTTGTTATTTGATAATTGATAATTTAGATTTTATGTCAAAAACATTTCAAATACCAGCTAATACCAAAAAACTATATCAGAGAGCATACATACTTAGTCTGATTACTATTTTCTATAATATTATTGAAGGCTTGGTATCCACTTTTTATGGGGCAGGTGATGAAACCCTTGCCCTCTTTGGTTTTGGTGTTGATAGCTTTATCGAGGTTATTTCTGCCATTGGTATTGCTCACATGATCATCAGAATGAAAAATACCGCCATCTCTGAAAGGGATAAATTTGAAATACAAGCCTTGCGTATTACAGGAACTGCTTTTTATATATTAACTGTCTCACTATTAGTTGGTAGCATAATCAACATCATCTACAAGGCAGAACCTGTCACCACTTTTTGGGGAATAGTTATTTCGAGTATCAGCATTGTTACCATGTATGTATTATACTCATACAAGATGAAAGTTGGAAAAAATTTGGGATCTGAACCTATCATCTCCGATGCCAATTGTACCAAAACCTGTTTTTATCTGTCATTCATATTACTGGGATCCAGCCTACTATATGAAGTATTCAGAATTCCTTATGTGGATGCGGTAGGTAGTTTAGGAATCGCCTGGTATGCATTTAAAGAGGGCAGGGAAGCTTTTGAAAAAGCAAAAAGTAAGAGGCTGAGTTGCGGGGATGATTGTTGTTGAAATTCTCCCTCTTTGGTGGATTGGTTAAGGTTTTCTCACCTTTGTGGCATTATATCTCATGCCCCCAAACTAAAACATGCTTTTATGTATCAATTGAATCTATGATTCTATATTTTTGATTTTACAAACCTGTAACTGAAATAAATGACCATAGAACTTACCGAGGAACAAAAGATAAAACTTCTCAATTCGGATGATGTTTATAGCGTGATGCAGGACATATTATTGCGTGAGGAAAAGATCGATCAGGAAAAAGAACACTTATGGATGATAGGGCTGGCGCAAAACAACCGCATGCTATATGTTGAACTGGTAAGTCTCGGCAGTGTAAAGGCCACCACGGTTGAGCCGATGAACGTGTTCAGGGTTGCTGTTTTAAAAGGGGCAGTATTTGTGATAATAGCCCATAATCACCCTAGCGGGGAATTAAAACCATCTGAAAATGATGAAGATACAACGGATCGCTTAATCCAGGTGGGGAGAATCTTAAACATTAAAGTGATAGATCATATGATTATCACCACTAAATCATACCTGAGTTTTAAAGATATCGGGCTGTTGGAAAAGCTGGAGCAGAGCACCAAGTGGATACCACAATTTGAATTGATAGAAAGGATACGAAAAGAAGAAAAGACAATTAGGCAAGAGGCATTAAAAATTGCTAAAGAAAAGGCTAA
>CBDVAV010000678.1:0-3028 GCA_965372055.1 uncultured bacterium
GTGGATTCGTGGGAAGTAATGTAAAAAACAACATGGGCAAAACATTGGTTTTCGGGGTTGAAAATATCGGAGGCGGGGAAGTAATCTATATGGTAGATAACCCATTGTTCAGGGCTTTTTGGCATAATGGAAAGCTGGTGGTTGGAAATGCGATCTTTATGGCAGGTCAATAAATTATTGGAAATAGTTTAAAATTGGCTTTTTAGCCTTGAGTAGTCATCCCAGATTTCCATTAATATTTGAGGAGCTGATTTGATCTCTTTTATATAGGCAGAAACTTGGCCAATTTCCAGTTCCCCTTCAATTAAATCACCCTCGAAAATTCCTTTTTTGGATCGGCTTACCCCAAGAATTTTGATAAGTTCCTCTTTGTCAGTGCCCCTGGACTGTGCTTCTTTAATTTTTCTATAAAAATTATTTTTGATCAACCGAACCGGAGTGAGCTCTTTCAAGGTCAAAACAGTATCTCCCTCCTCAGTTTCAATAATCCTTTCCTTAAAATATTCATGGGCAGAAGATTCTACGCTAACGGCAAATCTACTCCCGATCTGTACAGCATCTGCACCCAAGGCCATTGCCCCTAGCATAGATCTGCCGGATGAAATCCCCCCGGCTGCGATCACCGGTATTTGAACGGCCTCGCACACTGCAGGGACCAGGCAAAATGTTGTTGTTTCATCCCTCCCATTGTGACCACCTGCTTCAAATCCCTCGGCCACAACCGCATCTACACCTGCTTCCTGTGCTTTTAGGGCAAACTTTATCGAGGAGATCACATGAGCTACCTTAATACCATGATTCTTTAGCTTCTTGGTCCAGGTTTTGGGATTACCAGCAGAGGTAAAAACAATCTCTATGTTATGATCAATAATTAGATCCATGAGGTTTTCAATTTTGGGATATAGCAATGGCACATTGACCCCGAAAGGGCGATCAGTAGCTGTTTTACACTTTAAAATATGTTCATTCAGTAATTCAGGGTGCATTGATCCTGATCCAATCAAGCCAAGTCCACCAGTATTGCTAACTGCTGAGGCTAGCTTCCATCCACTGCACCAAATCATCCCAGCTTGAATTATTGGATATTCAATATTGAAAAGGTTTGTGATGCGATTTTTCATTGATAAAATATATGTTGGTCAATTTCATTTTTATTTCCAATAATTCAAATACTGTAACCAATTATTATAAATTTGCGAAGCCCTGATCAAAGTGATTTAATATTCCCGATTGACTTGAAATCGTTATTGGTAAAATTCCTAATATGGAGAATCAAGCATATAAGTAACAAGAACTTTGTCTTGTTTCTCAGTGGGATAGTAGGAATAATAGCCGGTTTAGCGGCTGTGACCTTAAAACAAACCGTTCACTTAATTCAAAAATTCCTTACCCAGGGATTTGAATATTATAATTTCCTCAAGATAATACTTCCGTTTTTTGGGATTTTCCTTACCGTGCTGCTTGCCAGGTATCTCTTTAAGGATGCACTAGGGCATGGCATCACTAATATACTGTACGACATATCAAAAAAATCAGGGATAATAAGGAAAACAATGATGTATTCCAGGATGATCACCAGTGCTGTTACTGTAGGTTTAGGTGGATCTGTTGGTTTGGAAGCCCCCATAGTGGTAACTGGATCGGCCATTGGTTCCAATTTTGGAAGATTGTTCCATCTTGACTACAAGCGAAGAGCTCTTTTGATTGGATGCGGTGCCGCGGGGGCCATTTCAGCAATATTCAACTCTCCAATCGCGGGCGTAATCTTTACTGTCGAAGTAATTTTGACTGAAGTTACCATTACCGCGTTAATTCCAATTTTAATTGCTTCAGTTACCGCTTCACTGGTTTCGCTCACTCTCCTGGGCGATGAAGTTTTATTTTCATTCCAATTACGGGATTCATTTACTGCCGGCGATGTCCCATATTATATACTATTAGGTTTGATTTGTGGCCTGGTATCAGTTTATTTCACCAGGACCACCTTCATGATAGAGCGACTTATCGGGCGGATTCAAAACAAGATCAAAAAAGCAGTTTTGGGTGGATTGGCACTGGGGTTAATCATTTTTATTTTCCCCCCGATTTATGGTGAAGGATATAATACCATCAAGACCTTACTTGCTGGTCAACAACTCCAAATCTTTAATACCTCTTTGTTTCAGGGCGGAGGGGATAGTATTTTAATCACAGGTTTGTTTATCCTCGGTGTCTTGTTAATAAAGCCAGTGGCCTCTGCCCTAACAGTTGGGTCTGGGGGCAGTGGTGGAATTTTTGCACCATCTCTATTTATTGGAGGCCTAACGGGTTTTTTATATGCATATTTAACTAATATTGTATTTGGTGCAGGTACTCTAAGTACGAGTAATTTCCTTTTAGTGGGAATGTGTGGTGTAATGAGCGGAGTCTTGCATGCTCCACTTACAGCTATATTTCTAATTGCTGAAATCACTAGTGGATATACCTTGTTTGTTCCCCTTATGCTTGTGTCCGCCCTGGCATTTAGCTCTAGTTCTTATTTTGAGAAATATTCCCTTTATACCAAGCATCTCATTGAACAAGGCGACTTGATCCAGTACGATAAAGACCGCCAGGTATTGAGCCTGATCAATCTGAAAAAGATTATTGAGAAAGACTTGCTTATCATTAAACCGAATGCCACTTTAAGAGAGCTTACAGATCTGGTTAAAATATCCCAGCGAAATATTTTCCCAGTTGTAAATGATGATGGGGAATTGGTAGGAATTGTAACTTTAGATGACATCCGGGAAAAGATGTTTGATGATGATGCACGGGAAAACTTATTGGTACAAACTTTAATGCATAATCCACCTACCCAAGTTACCCCTCAAGAAAATATGCAATCCGTTATGGGTAAATTTGAAATAACTGGAGCATGGAATTTACCGGTAATAGACAATGGTAAGTATATCGGATTTGTCTCTAAATCAAGGATATTCAATTCATACAGAAAAAAACTGGTACGTCAAGCTAAAGAATAGCAATTTTAGACCAATTTAATACCTCG
>CBDVAV010000679.1:0-3025 GCA_965372055.1 uncultured bacterium
ATTTATTCTATGTTATGAAAAAATGACTTGGTGTATGAACTGTATTTCAGTTCTCAAGCATCATTAATTATAGTTTTAAACCTTAATCAAATGAGTAAAATTTTGATGATCATTTTGTTATTCCAATCCCCTTCTCTCCTTTATTCCCAAGATGAGTGGAAGCCAATATTCAATGGAAAAGATTTTAATGGCTGGAGTCAAGTAGGGGACGGTAAATTTGAAATAGAGGATGGTAATTTGAAAACACAGGGAGGCATGGGGCTGTTATGGTACACGCCCCAAAAACTTAAAAATGTAGTAATCAAGATAGAATACAAAAATCCAGGTGGCAAAAATGCCGGTATTTTTATCAGGATCCCGGAAAAACCTGAAGATGCCTGGATGCCAGTAAATAAGGGATATGAAGTTCAAATAGATGATAACCAGGATGATTTTCATGTTACCGGAGTATTATATTCATTAACTGGAGCCAAAGCCAAACCCTCCAAACCGGGAGAGTGGAACACCATGGAAATTACCCTTGATGAAACCCGGACAATGGTTATGGTAAATGGTGTTCTGGTCACTGATTTTAAGGAAGGTGACAAAGTACCCCCTAAGAAAGAAGATTATGAACCAGACAGAGGCCCAAGACCTATTGAAGGATATATTGGTTTACAAAATCATGGCGATGAAGATATCGTGTATTTCAGGAAAATAAGTATTAAATCCATAAAAAAATAGATTTAAGAATTTACAAGGAACGGCCTAAACATTTCAATTAATTTACAACTCGTAATTTATTAACACCCTCAATAGTTAAACCCCACCCGATGAAGACTATTATCCAAAGCAAACTTTCCCTGATGATGTTTATGCAATTTTTCATTTGGGGGGCTTGGTACGTTACCATGTCTAATTACTTGTCAAATATAGGTTTTGAGGGCATCTATATAGGAAGGGCTTATCTAATGACCAACATTGCGGCAATATTATCGCCTTTTTTTATTGGAATGATTGCAGACAGGTTTTTCCCATCTGAGAAAGTGCTTGGTGTTATGCATTTGTTGGGGGCAGTGGTGATGTATTTTGCAACGTTTTTAACAGAAGTCGGCCCACTTATAGCCACACTATTGATTTACAACATGTGTTATATGCCTACCTTGGCTTTGGTCAATGCGATTTCTTTTGCCCAGATGGAAGATCCTGGAAAGGATTTTCCTAGGATAAGGGTTTGGGGCACCTTGGGTTGGGTAGTTGCTGGGTTGACAATAATGTTTATTCAAGTCTATTTTATGCCGGAAGTTGAAGCCTCTAATGTACCGATGAAATTGGCCGCAACGGTTTCCGTTATGTTGGGTTTGTTTGCCTTTACCCTGCCTCATACGCCTCCTAAAATGGCTGGCAAAAATGTCACTGTTGGTGAAATATTGGGACTTAAAGCATTGCGGTTATTGAAGGACAAGTCTTTTGCGCTGTTTGTTTTAAGTTCTTTTCTCATCTCCATACCCCTGGCTTTTTATTTCAGTTTTACCAACGTGTTTTTAAACGATTCTGGAATGACTGGAGTGGCCGGTAAAATGTCAATGGGACAAATGTCTGAAATGATATTCATGTTATTGATGCCATTCTTCTTTGTCAGGCTGGGGGTGAAAAAAATGCTGTTATTTGGGATGGTGGCTTGGGTATTACGATATGCCTTGTTTGCCATGGGCAACAATGATTCTTTGGTTTGGATGTTTTATCTAGGGATTGTTTTACATGGGATTTGTTATGATTTCTTTTTCGTGACTGGCCAGATTTTTACAGACCGGGAGGCTTCAAAAGATATCCGGGCCAGTGCGCAGGGTTTCATCACTTTAGTTACTTATGGTGTAGGGCTTGGTGTAGGATCTGAAATTGCTGGCAGAATTGTATCTGCTAACACATCTTCTGATGGGGTAGAGTGGGCAGCTGTATGGTGGATCCCTGGACTCTTTGCCCTCGTGGTCTCAATATTTTTCAGCCTTACCTTCAAAGAGAAAAAATATTAGGCAAACTGCGAAATCAATTAGCAATGAGTAGTTGGTAATTACTTTTTGTTAATTGATAATTGCTAATACTATATCGCCCATGCCCCCTCACCTTGCTGGTATGGAATACATCCTTCGAACCGGCCAGGTACGGCAACATGACGCAGTGATTTGGTTGAACCCACTTCGGAAGTAAAATAACCCCAGATGGTCAACTGCTTCATCATCTCGAAATAGTGGGTAGGTTCATTATCTGATCTATTCTTTTTATATTCTATAACCTCTTTATCCAATTCAACTAACAGATCATGTCTCTTGGCTATTGAAAGATCCATAAAACCAAGGTTGTACCTGGTTTTACTCAATGTTTCTAATTTTTCAATTCCCTTAACAAATATCTTCTGGTCCTCATCCTCATAACAATCCAAAACAATGGTCTTCATAAACTCGCCAATCCTGGCCTCTTTAGCACCAGGTGAAGAGTCAGTGGCAGGTAAGATTGTTTCACCCACTTCATCCAACAATAAAATGTCATTCTCTCCAAACAGTCTGGTTTTAAGAACCTTTGGTTTACAACCAG
This sequence comes from uncultured bacterium, assembly GCA_965372055.1. GTDB lineage: Bacteria > Bacteroidota > Bacteroidia > Cytophagales > Cyclobacteriaceae > CBDVAV01. The sequence goes on from CBDVAV010000679.1 coordinate 2,572, forward strand.
AAAGAAAGGCATCAGCGCCAACAATAGTCCCGCCCAATATTATTGCGGTGGTAGATAAAGCTTTTCTTCTTTTCATATTATGATGGATTTAATACTCATTATTCATCATTTATCTCTCATGGATTTTCTCTTACAACTACCTCCGGCATCAATTCTTGAATTGAACCAGCAGCTTCCTGATCACACAGAATCGTAACATTTGAATGGAGCCATAAAAAAGAAGCTGGGAATAAAGTTGAAACTTTCTTATCAAACATTTTCTTCAATACATCTTTTTTATGAGATCCACTTACCAGCAACAAAATATGCTTACTATCAAGGAGGTCTCCCATTCCTAATGTTATTCCAAATAAAGGCCGGGCATTGAATTTTTGAAGCATGGAATGATCCAGGGAAGAAGAAGATAAATCTGCAAGATGCCAATTAGGAATAATTTGCTCTCTGGGTTCAATCA
>CBDVAV010000680.1:0-3023 GCA_965372055.1 uncultured bacterium
TAAAGCAGTTTGTGAGCGAGGGTTTCCTTTAGGGAATAAAAGGGGTGCGGCAGGAAAATATACACAAAAAAAATAAAGGAGAGAACTATAAATGAAGTCTATCACACCCACTCATTCCCCTAAAGGGGAAGTCAGCCACATGAGGGTGGGACTCCTTTAGGAGATAAAGAGGATGCGACTGGGAAGCATAGGTCACTATATGGAAAAAGTGGTGCGGCATGAAAACATACCAAACTATATAAAAGAGAGATCATTAAATTGAAATCCACCACACCCCTTCGTTCCCCTAAAGGGGAGGTCAGCCGCACGGTCAACCACCAGGAGCGGGGGTGTCCTATAGGAGAAAAAGAGGTTGCAGTAGTAAAACAGTATGTACATTGTGAGCGAGGGATCCCTTTAAGGAATAAAAGGGGAGCGGCAGGAAAATATACACAAAAAAAATAAAGGAGAGAACTATGAATGAAGTCCACCACACCCCCTCATTCCCCTAAAGGGGAAGTCAGCCACCATGAGCGTGGAACTCCTTTAGGAGAAAAAGAGGGTGCGGTTGGAATGCAAGGTATGCACCATGGAGCATCCGGCCAACTTTTCTCAAATGCACGAGAATTAAGAAATCGGGAAACTCCAGCCGAAAAGGAACTATGGAAGTATCTAAGAAAGAATAATTTGGGAGTTAAATTCAGAAGGCAACACCCAATGGGAAGTTATATTGCTGATTTCTATTGCCATAAAGTTAAATTTGTTATCGAACTCGACGGAGAATATCATGACAATAAAGAACAGCAAGTTTATGATTCGAATAGGGATAAAGAGATGACTAGTTTGGGTATTAAAGTGCTACGATTTTCGAACCACTCTGTTATAAAAAATATTGAAGAAGTACTTATGATTATTAAACGCGAAATAAGTTGAATGATTCCATTGAGTGTAGGATTTTCCCCTGCTTGAGTGGCAGCCAAGCTTTGGGCGATCAAGGGTGTGGTGTAGGAATATACGTTGGGGCCTTCACCTGGATTATAACAAAATTTAAGGGATTACGAGGAAGCAATTCATATAATGTAAAGAGTCTCTTTCCCCCTTTAGGGGGTAGGGGGTAGCACTGAAAATCTCTAACATTAGATTGATTTCCCCTATTGTGGACTAAGTGGGAGTGAAAGGACTAGGGGCAATATAGGGAACAAGGCAATGAAGGAACTAACAATCATAGGCGCAGGTGGACTAGGCAACGAGTTAAAAGCCATGATTAATAATATGGATGGCTGTAAATTTATGGGCTTTTACGATGACGAAGTAATTGACAAAGAGGTGATCGGTAATATTGTTGAACTAAATAATTTCCAGGGACCACTTGACGTGGTAATAGCAATTGGTTCTCCTGTCATAAAGGCCATGATCTTTAGCAAATTGAGCAATAACCATATTTCGTTTCCAACTGTTATCCATCACAAAGCCTATCTTGGTGATCGGGACACTATTGCCATAGGCCCTGGTTCTATCATCACCCCCGGATGTGCCTTAACAAATGACATCAAAATCGGAAACCATGTTCTGGTTAATTTAAATTGTACTGTTGGGCATGATGTCTCAATTGGTGACTTTAGCTCGATGATGCCTGGAGCTAACTTATCTGGAAATGTTAAAATTGGAAAAAAGGTTTTAGTGGGAACCGGGGCTCAAATATTACAGGGATTAACTATTGGAGATGAAGCTGTAATTGGTGCAGGATCAGTAGTAACAAAAAACGTACTTGCAAATGCCGTTGTAAAAGGAGTGCCTGCCAAAGGAGCCAGAATGGACTAATGACTACAAATGACGACCTAATTACCACAAATGACTTTAATAAAGGATACAATAAGCCTGGTTAAGGAATTCAAGCCTGCATTAATATTCCTGCTAAAATTCCTTGGCATGTATATCATATTGAGCATTTTTTACGGGATATATGTTGAGAGCTTCGGTACCAATCCTGATACAGTTACCGTCTGGGTATCAGAACAGACATCCGATATATTGCAATGGTTTAGTTTGGACACTTCCATATATCCCAGGGAAAATATTCCTAAAGTAGCCTTGTTATTAGGAGAAAGAACAGTACTTAACCTCTACGAGGGATGCAATGGATTAAACGTTCTGGTTATCTTCATTTCTTTCCTTTTTGCCTTTTCGGGATTTGTAAAACCATTGTTGTGGTTTATACCCTTGGGATTATTTATTGTTCATCTATCAAACCTTGGAAGGATTATCCTTTTATTTTTTGTAGCCGAACATTTTCCTGATTACATGTATTTTACCCACAAATACCTGTTCACTGCAGCCATATACGTTGTCGTGTTTGCCCTATGGGTGATATGGGTCAAGAAGTATACAACTCCCCAACCCAAAGCAATTAACAACTAACAATTATTAATTACTAAATTGATAATTACCATTTGACCATTAATCTCTCCCCCAAAAGAATCATACTCCTGGCCATCAGTATCTCCGGCCTTGCCATCATCTACCTTTTCCAACATTTCAACTACCTCTTATATTTCACAGATTTATTAAATGGCAGCCCTGGCAACTATCATCCAAACTTTGTTTTTGCATTTAACCGCATTGTTCGCTTTATTCTCAACGATCTGCTGGCTATTCTACTGATCTATGCCGTTTTCATTAATAGAAAGTATGTAATTATAGGTTTTTTGGTACAACTGTTCGGATTGTTCATTGTCTTACCATTTTACCTATACTTTAAGCTCACCATAGAAGGTGATAGCGAAATTTCATCCCCCTTGCTATCCTTCATTCACCGCATAATTATTAATCCAATCTTAGTGTTGTTGTTAATCCCTGCATTTATTTATCAATTAAGGTTTAAAAAGCGGGAATAACTTGTTTCTGATTACAGATTGAAATTTAACCGGAAAGACTTCATTATTTCGGGTTACTTTTATATTACCAAATGTTATTTATTGTAATAACTGAAATGTAATGTCCCCTTCATCAAAATTAAATCTATTTATATAAATACATTTTTGGCT
>CBDVAV010000681.1:0-3022 GCA_965372055.1 uncultured bacterium
TATTAAATTAGCATATGGTGACACAAAATCACTGCTTTCTTCATTCTCCCTTACAATTTGTATGTTTCCATTAATTATCTCCTTCTTTGAATCGTTGTAAAAATTGATTTTTATTTGATCATTATCCCCAGTAAAAATTTTTACTGAATAATATCTCTCTGGTCTTTCTTTCAAATGAAACCCATGCCGTTGATATCCAAGTAAATTATTATCATTATCCATGATTTCCAGAACACCATTTTCAAATCCTGTGATATCCCCTTTGATGATGTAATAAGACATCTTCTCTACTGAAATGACTTGAGTATCAATTTTATTACAATGTGTGCAAATCAAAATCACAGCAAATGCTGTCAATAATTTCCTCATTACCTTAATTATTCAATACCCTATTTTATAATATTATGGATAATAGATTATATTTTTTGGGGAGTAAATATACATATACTACTTTACTATGTTGAACAAGTTCTCCAATATTAATACATTTAGTAATCAAACCAATTCAATAGCTACCATGGATGGATTAATGATGGATTACCAACTTACTGTTCCTTCAATAATGTTAAGGGCTGAGACATTTTATGGCAACAGGGAAATAATAACCCGTTTACCAAACAAAAGTTACCATCGTTATACTTATGGTGAGTTTGCCACAAGAGCGAAAAAACTTGCTATAGCTTTGCAAAAATTAGGGATCAATAAAGGGGACAGGGTCGGCACTTTTAGCTGGAGTCATTATCAACACCTGGAAGCTTATTTTGGTGTTCCCTTCTTTGGTGGTGTATTGCACACTTTAAATTTGCGGTTAGGGGCTGATGACCTCACTTATATTATTAACCACGGAGGGGACAGGGCAATAATAATCGATCAAACTTTATTGCCACTTTATGAAAAATTCAGGAATGAAATCAATGTAGAATTTATTATTGTAATTCAGCAAGGTGATCAACCTATCCCAGATGGAATGATCAATTATGAAGATTTATTGCAATCGGCAGGATCAGACCAAATAGAATATTTGGATATCAATGAGCAAGAGGCGGCTGCCATGTGTTATACTTCAGGTACAACCGGTAAACCAAAGGGAGTACTTTATAACCACAGGGCAATTGTTTTGCATTCGCTGGGATCAGCTTTAACGGACACCCTGGGCATTAAAGAATCCGACACGGTTTTGCCAGTGGTGCCCATGTTTCATGCCAATGCCTGGGGGCTGCCTTTTACATGCACCATGGTGGGGGCTAAGCAAGTTTTCCCAGGACCACATCTTGATCCAGTCAGTTTGTTGGAATCTTATGAAGCTGAAGAGGTCACCATTACAGCGGGTGTCCCTACTATTTGGTTCGGAATGTTACAAGTACTTGATCAAGATCCCGGAAAATATAAACTTGATTCATTGCGGGCTTTAATCGTAGGTGGTTCGGCAGCTCCCAAAGCCATGATCCAGGGCTTTGAAGAACGGCACAGCTTGCACGTTGTGCAAGCTTGGGGAATGACTGAAACCACGCCGTTGGGATCAGTGGCAAATTTAACCATGGCGATGCAAAATGAACCTAAAGAGAAACAATACAACTACAGGGCCAAACAAGGAACACCTGTACCTTTCGTTGAAATAAGAGGAAGAAGTGAAAATGCATTGATTCCCTGGGATGGCAAGACTATGGGGGAATTGGAAGTGAGGGGGCCTTGGGTAGCAAGTAGCTATTATGACAGCTCCGAAATGACTGACAGGTTTACCGACGATGGTTGGTTTTGCACCGGGGATATAGTGACCATTGACCCAACGGGTTGTATCGAGATCCAGGACAGAAGCAAGGATGTAGTAAAATCCGGCGGGGAATGGATCAGCTCTGTATTGTTGGAAAATACTTTAATGAGTCACCCCAATGTATCAGAAGCAGCAGTAATAGGTGTTACTCACCCAAAATGGCAAGAAAGGCCATTGGCAGTGGTTGTGCTCAAAGATGGGCTCAGTACTTCAAAGGAAGAATTGCTTGCCCACCTGGAGCCTCATTTTGAAAAATGGTGGTTGCCCGATGCCTTCGAATTTGTAGATGAGATACCTAAAACGGCAGTTGGAAAGTTCAAAAAAATCGCTTTAAGGGAGCAGTTTAAAGATTACAAACTTGCAGACTGAAGAGAATCTGTAATATGTGAAATTTAATTTAAGGCATCTCTTTGTCTCTCAAATACCAACACCCCCTCTACATTTTAAGAAATCATTATCTTACAGCTTTATAATCACCAAGTCCAAAATGACCAGAGCCTGGGTTCAAACTTGCATTTTTTACCTTCTGCTAACAGCTATGCTTGGATTATTTTTGCGCTGGTTAATTATTTATCCTATACCGGGGGTCTCCTTCCGTTACATGCAACATACGCATTCCCATATTGCTTTTATGGGCTGGGTTTTCAATGCTTTTTTTGTTGCCATAATCCTGGGTTATTTCAAAAATGAACTTGGCATTTTAAAGTCATTTCATAAACTGTTCATCTTTCTTCAAATTTCTGTAATGGGGATGCTAGTAACTTTTCCTTTTCAGGGATATGGCCTCTTTTCCATTGCTTTCTCATCCTTGCACACCATCCTGGCCTTCTGGTTCGTGATCAAATTTCTGATAATCCCCAGAAACCATAACTTAAAACAATATTCTTCATTCAAATATCTAAAAGTCGGCTTTATCTTTCTCGCTATTTCTGCTTTGGGGCCATTGGCTTTGGGATTTATCTCGGTACAAGGCATGAAAGATTCGGATTGGTACGAGTTGGCTATTTACTTCTTTCTCCATTTTCAGTACAATGGCTGGTTTCTTTTCGTGGTTTTTGCCCTGTTTTTCCAGACTATTGAACATTTAAAGCTCCCCTTCAGCAAGAGTCAGGTTAAGAGGGTTCTGATTTATTTTGCAATTGCTTGTATTCCAGCATTCTCATTATCCACCTTATGGACACACCCACCAAGCTGGGTTTATGCTACCGGGGCAGTATCGGGAATAATGCAGGTTGTTGGATTGATTCTCTT
>CBDVAV010000682.1:0-3021 GCA_965372055.1 uncultured bacterium
GATATTAATCCTAATACTAAAATCCTCACAAATAATTGCTTTTGCTTGACTATTGAAGGTCAACAACCACCATTTTATAATCACATATTTACATTAAACCCAAAACTATTCGTAATTTTATTTACCTGAATATATAAAACCATATATATCTGAAAAATACATTCGCATACCTCAGCATTATTTTGCTACTCGCTTCCTGCATAAACGATAAGAATAGCTCATCTGATGATATTCCGCCTTTGCATCCGGCTCCGAAAACAGTTGCTTTAAACACCAAAGAAGGCTACATCATCAACCCCGTAACAGGCGACAGCATTCAGCCTCTTATTAATTCATTGGGTGATACCATAAAAACAGGAGTACCTGTCCAGGTAATAGGTAAAGTCATCCCTCCCGGTAGTGTAGCACAACCTATAACATTTCCTGCTGGTAGGCCAGAGGTGGTTCCCACCAAAGGGAATGTACATCATATTCCAAAATTCCTTACGGTCATTCCTGTAAATACAAACTCTCTTAACCCAAGTTGAAAATGCACAAGTGTAAAGAATTCATTTTCTGTAATATACATTTTAAAAATTTACAATTGGGTCACTACATTTAATTTTCTGGTATATGGCCTGTGTTTCCAACCAAGACCATCATATATTTGCGTAGCCTCACTATTAGGACGAGAACATACCCTTGCATAAGCCTTTTTACTCCCTTTAACTTTGATGCTAACAGTGGCACATTGTTGGGACTGCATTATGGTTGATATTTTTGACCAGCTGTGATTAATCCCCTTGTCTTTCAGACCAAGCCTTATAAAATTGACAATCTGATATGCCAGTAATCCCATCCAGATATGAGGTTCTATATACTTATCCTTCTGATGAAATATTGGTCTGATATCCAGATCATTCTTCAAGCATCTGAAACTGGCTTCCACTTCACGGGTAAGGTTATATACATCCCATATCTCATTTTCAGTAAGCTTTTTTCTTGAATATCGAAGGAAATATTCCCCTGGAGGTTTTTCTTTCTGTTTTTTTCGCTCCCAGGTGATGTCTTTTACCAAACCATTTTCCTGGTCTTCCAAATAATCTATCTGGTAGTATTTTGCCACGGATGAGAATTGATCTTTCAGTCTGCCAACATGCTCATGAACGGCCGTAATCCTTTTCAGCCTCCTTGGCAGTGAGAGGCCTTGCTTTAAATATTCCAGGCGCTGCTCAAAACGTTGGGTGAGTTTTTCATCCATGGATGATTCCTTGACGGACTTGTTTTCGCTTTTTACCCGCAGGAAAGTGTCCTGATAACCTTCAACCGATACTTTTTCTATTTCAATTTTGCCCCCGGTATTATCTTCTATGAACAATACCTTTGGTGATATCCGTATATAAACTTTTGGTTTCGAACGGCAGACACATACATAGTCATAACCCTCTTGCTTCAGCATAGTAAGATTGTCATCTGTGGCTATTCCCGCATCAATGGTAACCACAGGTTTTTCTTTCTTAACTGGCAATGTCCCCCTTATTTTGGCCAGCACATCCTTCAAGGTGGATGGTTCACTTATGTTCCCGGGATACAGCTGGCTATACCTGAAAAAACCCATGCTGTCTATGACAAGCGACAGGCCTATTAAACGGCAATCGTTCCTTTTTTCTTTGCTGCGCCCGAACTTAGCTTTTTTTGATCTCTGCATCCGACCTTCAAAATACATATTGGTTAAATCGTAAATGATGATGGTATCATGTTTGCTAAAAAGCCCACTGCAAAGCTTGTAAAGGATCCCCTCCAGCTTATCCTTTCTCTCATATAGCATTATCGCTGTCTTGTATAACAAGTAACGGGTAATGGACTGTTGTTCAAGCCCAAACAGGTGTGGCAGTTCAGTGTTGTTTTTTAACCATCTTTCCGTTTCAAGTTCACTGGAAGGATGTAACATTTTAGCGGCAATCATTACCATGGCCATGGCAGCTCCGGTTTGATCAATCCCCATTTCTGCAAGGCACTGTAACATACCTGCCTTCTCAAATGCCTGCTTGCATAACCATGCCCCACCAACTTCCCGGCTATCTTCCATATCTATTGATGAAAGATCGACTTCCTCCCACTGCCTGTGATCTTCTTTTCCTAACTTCGTTGGTTTGCCGATTGCCGGGAACAGGCCTTTTTTAATGATTTCAGAAGAGAACTTCCTGGCAAGAGCATCGATCTGTTTATCTGTGCTTTGAAACATTGACTTGGTGCCTGTTAGAAGCTCTTCTATCTTGTCAGCCAATAATTTATGCTTCTCCCTGGGTAAATCTTCCAGACTGCCTAAATTCAACAAAACCTGTTGACGGGTTTTATCCCCAATCCTGTATGAGTGAACCAACCGGTAATATCTATAGGTTTTACCCTCTTGTTTGTTCTTTTTATCAACGGCACGTATAAACATGTGACAAATATAATACACATGATCTACATATCCAAATCTATGGGTCACTACAAAACGATATTAAAAATCATATATGTCTAATAGTCAGTATTTAAAGATTTGGGAAACATGAAAAATCCCTGAAAAAAGGTGATTTTTTACTAATTTTTGATCCAAAATTTTCAACTTGGGTTAAGGAAGATCCTGCAAAAAGAAAGTGATGTTAATTTTCGTATTACGGAGATATTCGAAATAAATCCTGAAGTAAAAGAAATTGTTACCAGCATAGGGCATTTGAAATATGATTATCTGGTTTTAGCCACTGGAGCAGCCACTAACTTTTTCGGGCAAAAAAACATCGAACAACATACACTCTCAATGAAATCGGCTTCTGATGCAATTTTGATCCGGAATACAATTCTCGAAAACTTCGAATCAGCATTGCTTGAAACCTTACCAGAAAAAATAAGCCAATATCTGAACATTATCTTGGTAGGCGGCGGACCAACCGGTGTGGAACTGGTAGGTGCCCTGGCTGAAATGAGAAAATATATTTTCCCGAAAGATTATCCTGAACTGGATCTGTCAAAGATGAGGATCGTACTTTATGCATCTTC
>CBDVAV010000683.1:0-3014 GCA_965372055.1 uncultured bacterium
GGTTGCACATTTATGGCCTTGAAAAGTAATTTCAGCATTTTATATCAGGTCTCCTTTTACAAATAAAATCTGATTTTCAAACAAGCAAGGGTAAAATTACTAAAATTTTATGGTACTGATATGAAGTAGACAATTCAATTCAGACTTTATGGCTCTCAAAATGTTGAGAGAGATTCAACTCTTACCTAAGTATACACTAATAATATTTTGCTCCTTGTTAGTTCTTGGAACTAAGATCTGTGGCTGATTTTATTTGAAATTTATTGGTTCTTCAAGAGGTCATCATCTTTCGACTTCACCTGATAAGTAATTGCAAAACACTAAAACAAATCCCTTTTGTCAACTTTATAATTGTAATGGGAAGTCGTATTTTCAGAATTATCATCCGATATTGATTGGTTTTTTTTCGACTTCACATTATAAACGACTTTACTTTTCTCTCTAATATCAATCTCTGGGGCATTAAAGCCCTCTATCGCTTCCTCCTTTGATTCACTATCATAATAAATAGCGGCTTTTCGAAAAAAGATTGCACAAAACAAACCACTAATGGCACCCAATAAGTGAGATTCCCATGATACTCCGGTATTATTCGGAAATACCCCATAAATCATATTTCCTCCATAAATAAATAGAACGATAAATGATACTGACAGGCTTTTGGTATCCCTCCTGATAAATCCACTAAAAAGTAAAAAAGACAGCAATCCATATACAATCCCGCTAATCCCAATGTGATATGCTTCACGGGCTGCAAGCCACACCCAAAATCCGGTCATAAAGTAAATTATTAAAATTACTTCAAAAGCAATTTTATGGTAAAAATAAAACAATCCAATGCCTAAGATAATCAAGGGAAATGTATTTGAGATCAGGTGGAAAATATCCCCATGAACCAATGGACCAGTAATAATTCCAAACATTCCGTACAAATGCCGTGGCAATATCCCGAACTCAGTAAAGTCTATTTCAAATGCTACCTCGATAGCTTTTATAAACCACAATAAGAATGTGAACAAAAGCGTGACCCAAATCCCCCTTTGAAATCTATGTGCCTCCGAAACCATTTTTCAATATATTAAAAAATTAACATAATTGACTAAAATACCCTTAAACAGCCTTAAGTTTCATTTCGTTTAATATTTAATAGAACAATGCATAAACATTATTCAATTCAAATAGTGATTAAAAAAAAGTAAATTGGGGTAATTTTGATTTTCAATGGCAGGTCATAGTCACACACATCACAATTTACAGGGCAAAAAGTTGCTGTGGACAATAGTCCTTAATGTTTTTATTACGCTGTTTCAATTCTTGGGGGGTATTATTTCAGGAAGTCTGGCCCTTCTTACTGATGCACTTCACAATTTTAGCGATGTAGTGGCCTTATGCATCAGTTATGTCGCTCATAAACTTAGTCAGAAGAAATTTACTGATTCCAAAACTTATGGGTACAAAAGAGCGGAAATAATTGCCGCCCTAATTAATTCTGCCACACTGTTGATAATATCAGTTTTTATCATAATAGAAGCATTTGAACGACTGACAAATCAGGCATCTCTAGTTGTAAATGCCCATTGGGTAATAGGACTTTCTGCTTTGAGCATTTTAATTAACGGAGCGAGTGTTTTGTTGGTAAAAGAAGGTGCAAAAACCAGTATCAACATAAAATCAGCGTACTTACATTTGTTTTCTGATATGCTATCCTCCATCGCGGTTCTTGTTGGAGGGATCGTAATATTATACTTTAACATTTATTGGGTAGACGGTGTATTGTCAATACTGATAGCTGTTTATTTGGTTTTCGCTGGATGGAAATTAGCCTCTCAAAGTATTAATATATTAATGCAATTTGCACCTCCTGATTTAAACTTACAAGAAATTGCATCCCTAATAAATGATTATCAATTTGTCAAGAACGTCCACCATGCCCATGCATGGCAATTAAATGACCATGAAATCCATTTTGAAGCTCATGTAGATTTTGAAGAGGATATTAGTGTCAGTGAAGCTTGTAACAGATTAGAAAAAATAAAAAAAGAATTAAGAGAAAAGTACAATATCACTCATTGTTTACTACAACCTGAGTTTGAATCTGGCTGCAACCAAGATTTGATCGTACAACATGAATATCATTGAAACCATTTTGAATACATAATATAATTATTGGCTGTCTTTTGTAATTCGTCCTTTAAGTCTCCTTCAACATTTTTCACAAACTTAGCTGGCACTCCAGCATAGATGCTATTTGCTGGTACAATTGTGCCTTGCAATACAACTGCTCCGGCAGCAATTATAGATCCGCTCCCGATTTCTGCACCATCCATAATTATTGCACCCATTCCAATCAACACATTATCATCAACAGTACATCCATGAACAATTGCATTGTGGCCAATTGATACATCTTTTCCAATAGTGGTTTTCGCTTTTTGATAAGTACAATGGATTACTGCCCCATCCTGAATGTTTGTATTATCCCCAATTGTGATAGAATTCACATCCCCCCTTACAACTGCATTGAACCAAACGCTACAATTGTCCCCAATGGTCACTTCACCCACCACTGTTGCATTTTCCGCTAAATAACAATTATTCCCAAGTTTTGGGTTTATTCCTTTTACTGGTTTTATTACTGGCATATTTTATATTGTTAGATTTTTAATTTATATTATATTCCCTTTTTCCCATCCAAACCTAATAAATCGTTTATAAATGATGTTGTGTTGGAGTAAAAATTATTCGGTTGGAGTTATAATAACATTGTGCATAGGTTGTGTAGAGCCACCTGTAAGTTATAATGCCGAAATAAAAGAAGCGGGCATTATTAATGAAGATAATGTATTGGGAAAAGAGTATTCAATAGATACTAAATCAAGTATTATTAATTGGATTGCTTCCAAACCTACAGGTAGACATGAGGGTACATTCAATATCAATAGTGGCTATTTTATTGCAGAAAACGAAACCATATCCGGGGGAAGTATTATTATCGATATGACTTCAATTCAGGT
>CBDVAV010000684.1:0-3014 GCA_965372055.1 uncultured bacterium
ACCCTATTAAACTGGACGAAAAGTTTGACTATCTCCTATTATCTGATCTTGCTTGTGATTTGTGGGATGTTCAAATAACATTGGAGAATCTCAAACAATTAAGTCATAAAAGGACCAGAATTGTTCTCAACTTCTATAGCAAATTGTGGGAGGGTCCACTTAGGTTAGTTCAAAATTTAAGGTTAAAAAAGCCAAACCTGGATCAAAACTGGCTTACTAGAGGAGATGTTGAAGGATTATTATATCTCGCCAACATGGAAGTGATTAAATCCTGGCAGGAGGTCTTATTCCCAATTCGCATACCATTGATCAATATATTGATCAACAAATTTTTTATCAAACTGCCATTTATCCGGCATTTTGCTTTGTCAAACTTTATGATTGCAAGGCCAATATCAGAATATTCAGAACATAAATCAAAATCTGTTTCCATTGTAGTTGCAGCCAGAAATGAAGCCGGCCATATCAAGGATATCATCAAAAGAGTTCCCCAAATGGGTTCTGGAACAGAGTTGATTTTCGTGGAAGGAAACTCTACGGACAATACCTATGAAGTTATTGAAAAAGAAATTGCTGCCACTATTAATGAAGGAATTGACATAAGATTATTTAAGCAAGCTGGAAAAGGCAAGGGGGATGCAGTAAGAAAAGGGTTCTCGGAAGCGAAGGGGGATATTTTGATGATACTGGATGCTGACCTAACTGTCCCTCCTGAGAAATTGCCTCTATTTTATAATGCACTGGTCACCAACAAGGGAGAATTTATAAATGGAGTGAGGCTGGTATATCCTATGGACAAAGAATCAATGCGGTTTTTTAACCTGTTGGGGAATAAATTTTTCAGTTCTGCCTTCTCCTATTTATTGGGGCAAAGAATTAGGGACACTTTGTGTGGGACAAAAGTTTTATGGAAAACTGATTATGAGAAAATAGCTGGAAACCGAGGTTACTTTGGAGATATAGATCCTTTTGGTGATTTTGATTTGATCTTCGGGGCAGCAAAATTAAATCTCAAGATCCATGACCTGCCTATCAGGTACAAAGAAAGAACTTATGGCACCACTAACATCAAACGATGGAGTCATGGCTGGCTATTGCTTAAAATGGTAATTGTTGCAGCCCGGAAATTGAAGTTCAAATGATGTAGTGTGATGAAAATAATTCGGATCATTAAAAAGATATTCAAGAGTATAATTTCCTCATTCCAATATTTGATATTAAATAATTACCTGTTTTTAACTACTTGGTTGATTGTTTGTGTTGCTTGTGTTTTGTTCAATTTCCACGGAGAAGCCCAATCCGGATTAATTCCAAGCTACATTGGATATGCAAAATTCATCAAATCTGGTTTCAACTACTCCGTTGAGCCTTATCTATATTCATTTCCAATGTGGGGATATGGATTCATAATTGCCCTAACTAAAAGCAAGGTTGTTTTAATTTTATTGCAACAAGCATTTGCATTTGCGGCTATAATTTTCACTGAAAAGGTCTTAAGAAACCTAGGATGGTCAAGAAATTCTCAAATTATTTTTAGAACTGCTGTGATTACAGGTTTGCCCTGGTTCTTTTTTCATACTGTGATTTGGCCATACAGTTGGGGTGTGAGTTTGTTGATGTTTGGGGTTTTTGCCTTGCTGTTACATCTTAAAGATGGCAAAATTTATTCAATTATTATATCTGCACTTAGCTTCGGATTAATGCTTAATTTCCGATCGGATTATTTCTTCATGGTTATTTTTATAGCTGGATATTTATTTACCTTAAATTTTTCAAAAATTCAAAAAATAAAACTCAGATATAGTTTTACCTGGATTGGTATAGTTTTCCTTTTACTTATCCCATGGTCTCAATATACAAAAACAAAAACAGGCCATAGACTATTTAAAACAACCAATAAGGGCCATTTCCTTTTCATAAGCCTGGGACAGTTACCTGACAATATCTGGGGTATAACCCCTTTCGATAACGATTCAATAATGAATAAATTGGTCAGGGACAATGTTGGGAATAAAAATACTGCCAGTTATGAATCTGATAAATATCTGACAAATAAATGGTTTGAACTGATAAAAAACAACCCTTCTGAATTCATCAAAAAATGCTCAAGGAATTTTGAAATTCTAAACGAGACACCATTTTACAGGGGGGAATTATGGGTACATAACCCTTCAGTTTATGAAGATTTACTAATGCAATCATCATTTGATTTAAAAATCCGAGATTTGGGTCATTCCATTAATATTAAAAGCCAAGAAAACAAAATTGCTCCTGGTATCCAAAAATTTGAAGAACAGTTTGTACGGTTAATAGTAATATTCTTTTACTTATCAATTATTTGCTATTTTATCCGGTATGGAAAAGAATTTTACAATGACAATGTCTCAATAGTTTTGTTGAGTCTTATTGCATATCAAGGGGTTATATCAGTATTTACTTATTATACACCTGCTCATAATACCAGCCTGTATTTTATCTATATCATTTGGATAATATATGTGTTTTCTGAAAGAAGAATCTTGGCTATAGACTGGAATAATTGACATTTGGTACACTGACAAAGAATTGAAATTATTAAATGTTTTTAAAATTCATAGTATAAATAAAATAATGAAGGATAATATTAACCTTAAGGTAGCACTGATTATTTTATTCATTTTTATGTTTACAGGTATACCTAGGTTTTTATCGATCTCAGATGGTTTACCTTATTCACAATACTGGGATGAACCATCCATTACAAGAGGTGCAATTAATGGGCTTAAAAGAGCTTTTGATGAAGACAAAAACACCAATATGCTGGCGGTCGGCGATGAGGTGGTTTATGGCGGTTTCATGCGCTATACTTGTATGGCTATTGATATCATCTATTACCAATATTTAAAGATTACGGATTCCTATGTATACAGCTTAAATGATATTAAAACTGATATTCATGGGGAGCAGCCCCAAACCATTTCCCACCCCGGTTTTTATTATCTTAACCGTCTTTACACCTCTATTTTAAGTATACT
>CBDVAV010000685.1:0-3014 GCA_965372055.1 uncultured bacterium
GGAGGATGTCCAAGAATTTCAGCACCCAACAAAAATACGGATTTCCTTACTTCATTCGGGAGAGTTCTGCCTCTGAGGCAATATAACCAAAAGCTGCCCAATTTTTGTCCAGAACAGCATTATCAAAATTGTATTTGGCTTCTTCTTTTCTACCGTTATATAAGTACCAGTTTCCCACACCATACCTCTGGGTAATCAATGTCATCTCTTTATTTTCGGTCAGCGAATCAACACTCAGCAGATCGTTGGGCTCATAGAATCCTTTGTAAAACATTAATTGTTTGTGATATGAAGCGTTTTCCAAGATTTCCATATCTTCAGTTATGGGTTCCAGTAATGCTTCCGCTTCCTCTGTTTTTCCCATTCGGCGAAGTGTCATGTAATACCAGTCGGTGGTAGCGATCAATAGGTCATTGTTGTTGGAAACCTTCATACATTCCTCGTATGCCTTGGCGGCATTCTCAAAATCTTGGTTAAGATAATAAGCCAGTCCCAAGTGGTACCAAATATTGAAATGGTCTGTAGACAGTGGAATATTGAATTTGTTGGGTGCACCATCGGGTTCAATCTGGTCTTCAGCACCCAGTATCAGTTCAGATGCTTGTTTCAGGTCATCTATGGCCATTGATATTTCCCTGATGGAAATATACCGATGTCCACGGTGTCTGCGTAATCGATAAGAATCCGGGTAATACTTAAGGCCCAAGGTATAAATATCAATGGCATCCCTATAGCGCATCAGATAAGCTAGCCTTCTTCCATACCAGATGTAATTATCTTCCACGGGATCTTTCCTAAGGTTCTCCTTTGCCACTTGCAAACTGCTGTCCAGCCGGGCTTTTGTGCTTTCTGGAAATTCAATACGTTTTAAAGGATATCCGGTGAACGCAAGTGCTTCGTACCCCTTAAATCGTTTTATCCCAGAATTAGAACTTTCTTCTTTATTGCCTGAACAGGAGACAAACAATATGGAAAATGATAAGATTATCAGTTTGTAAATTCCTTTATACATTGTGTTTAATTGGTTTTAATCTTTGGCTGCATTCCCGGTTGAGTGATTTCAAATCCACTTTCAGCTTTTTTTGCCTCCACCATTTTCTTTACATCCTCGAGCAATTCTTTGGCATCATACACAATTCCATCTTTTATAGTGTACTTTACCCCTCCAACACGGACAACTTCATTATCTTCTGTAAGCTTAATGGCCCCAGTGCCGTAAAGTACTTTCAGGTTTTTAAGAGGGTTTTCTTCAACGATGATCAGATCGGCGAGTTTACCAATTTGTATAGTACCTATCCTGTCAGCAGCCCCAAGTGCCTCGGCACCTTTTAGAGTGGCCGCCCTTATCACCTCCAACGGGTGAAATCCGGCCTCCCTCAATAGCTCAAGCTCCCTGATATAGGCAAAACCATATAATTGGAAGATGAAGCCAGAATCGGAACCAACGGTTACCCTCCCACCCCTGTTCTTATATTCATTTATAAATGCCATCCATAGTTGGTAATTTTTTCTCCAGTTAATTTCTTGTTCCGTGCCCCAATAATGCCAGTATGATCCATGGGAAATCTTGCTGGGCTGATAAAATCCCCAAAGAGAGGGCATGGTGTACTCTTCATGCCATTCCGCTCTACGGGCTCTGTGAAGGTCACGGCTTGCTTCGTAGATGTTAAAAGTAGGATCTAAAGTAAAATCCAAGGAAATGAGTTCATCCATCACTTTGTTCCAATGTTCAGAATAGGGCTTAGCAGCTTGTTGCCACAACCTACCTGCTTCGCCAAACCGATGTTGTTCGTTATTATAATTGTAGTCCAAGGGAAAATCCTGTATTGCCCGATCATTAAAAAGAGCCTCTGGTAATCCATACCAATGCTCCATGGAGGTCAATCCTGCACGTGCCGAGTTAAGTACATTCCACCAGGCTACATTCAATTGGGCATGATGGCATGCAGACCTTAATCCGAGTTTCTTGTTTTCATCCAAGGCTGCTGCCATGATTTCCGGTGGTGCCCCTCCAAACTTGATCCCATCTGATCCTTTTTTGGCATTGTTCCTTACCCACTCACGTGCTTCTTCAGGAGTATTAACGCCATTGGAATTACCCTGCCCAAAGCGGGTATAGGCAAAAATCCTGGGGGCAGTAATCTGGTTTTTTGCACTTTTTTCTTTTTGGTCCAATACCCAATCCAGGCCATTTCCAGTTCCAGGCTCTCTTACCGTGGTTACCCCGTGTGCCATCCAGAGTTTAAAAACATATTCAGCATCAGCTCCCTGAGCGGTACCACCAATATGGGCATGCATATCAATAAATCCCGGCAGGACATACATTCCCTCGGCATCAATTTCCTTTCCTCCCTGCTTAAGTTCAGGCCTTCGAGATGGGTCTATTTCAACCCCTGGATATCCCACGTTTCTTATAGAGGCAATTTTGTTCCCTTCGATTACAATATCAACAGGGCCGAAAGGTGGAGATCCGGTACCGTTGATTAATATTGCGCCTCTAATGATCAACTGGCTCCAGGGGCCTTCACCTTCATCACGGTCTGGTGCTTTTAAAACCTGTGCAGTGGTGGTTAGACTGATTAAAAAAAGAAGGTAAAACAATAGGTTGATTTTTGTGGATTTCATAGTGTTATTGATTTTTGTCATGACCCACTTTGCTATTTAAATCAACTTAGATAGGTAAAGAAGGTCGTTAAATTAAAGGGGATAAATTTAATATTTATAAATGAAAACAGTTTGATTTTGCTTTATTTCTGTTAACAATCTGATTGCCAATTACTTTTTGATTATTCTTTGACAGAAACCACAATCTTTCCAATAGTCCGGCCTTTCTCGGCCTCTGAATGGGCTTCGGCAATTTCGGACAAGGGAAACACTTTATCGATTACTGGTACAATGTCTCCCGCCTCTACCATTTCTTTCAGCAGTTTTAGTTGCCCAGGGCTAGATTTTACCATAAGCTTTTCCATTTTCCTAGAGCTTATTGCATTCAACAAAGGGCCTAAAACCATCAC
>CBDVAV010000686.1:0-3007 GCA_965372055.1 uncultured bacterium
ATTTAGTACCTGATAAACCTCACCTTGCTGGTTTGTAGGCTTGAAATCAATACCCGAGGCGTTGATGTCACTGGCCAAAGCGCTTAACCTGCCATAAAGTTTCATTGGCGACCTGAATGCATCTTCCCTGGCACCGGTAAGATGAATGTCATAGAGTTTTCCGGCAACAGTTTCCGCGGCCAGCTTTAAACGCTGGGTTTCCTTAAGGTCGCTACCTGATTTTAGCTCCGGGATCAAGTCCTCCAACTCTCGTCTCAAAATCTCCACTTTGTTGATCATGTTCACTGCCAGGTTCATGGCATCCCTTAATTGAAGGGAGAACTCCACTTGCACTGCAATATCTGCTATAGTCCCAGTGGTGCGGGGATCTTTTTTTACCTCCAGCTTCTCAGAAAACTCCCTGTCCCCAACTTTCAGTTTTATGGTATATTCCCCTGGAACCACCCTGGGGCCAAATTGTCCACGCCAAAGATCCAGGTCCCAGGTGACCAAAGGCCGCCAGCCCTCCCCGTTTAATTGTACCCACGGCCTGCCTGGAGGTATGGTTCTTAACCGTGGCTTATAAGTTGGCTCATATCGCAGATCCCACCATACCCGGTTGATCCCGGCATCTGTTTTACCCTCTAATGTTCGTATAATGTCACCTTCAGCATTCAGGACCTGGATTTCCACAGGCAATTCAGATGAATCTTTAAGGTAATAATTTATGTCTGATCCATACCCTGGGTTTCGCCCTGAATTAAAACTTGGACCATCGGTTTTAATGCTTTCTTTCTGATTGAACCTATAAGCACTTCTTAGCGAAAACAAATGCACCTCTTTCCCAGGTATTTCGCCAACAAACTCCCTCAGGGGAGCGAGGTCATCCAGAATATGATATCCCCTGCCATAGGTTCCTACCACCAGGTCATCAAAATGTTCTTGGATTTCCATCCAGTAAACCGGTGCCGGTGGCAAATTATTCTTGAGCCTGATCCAGCTTTGCCCATCATCATGGGAAATATATATTCCATTGTCCACACCCAAATAAAGCATCCCCTCCTTTTTAGGATCTTCTTTTATCACATGGGCAAAACTATGTACACTTTTGGGCACTGAACTACTGATAGACATCCAAGAATCCCCATAATCGGTAGTCTTGTACACGTAGGGATCAAAATCCCCCATTTGATGCAAGTCAACAGTGAGGTAGGCAGTACCGTTTTTATGTACTGATGGTTGGATATTGGCAACGGTCCCCCATGATGGAAGATCAGGAATATTAGTCGTCACATTTATCCAGTTTTTGCCATAATCCCGAGTGATATTCACTTGGCCATCATTGCTTCCCACCCAGATCAACCCCGCTTCCAGTTTTGATTCCTCGATGGCAAAAAGTACCGAGCCATCAAAAGTCATAAGGTTATCTATGGCCACACCCCCAGAACTTTGTTGGTGGGACTTATCATTGAGGGTTAAATCGGGACTGATTATTTTCCAACTTTGGCCACCATCATCTGACATGTGCACGAATTGGCTTCCTACATAAACCCGGTGTGCTACGTGAGGTGAAAAACCAAGCGGAAAATTCCAGTGCCATCGATATTTCAAATCCGCCGGAGCCCAACCATACCCGGCCTCGGGCCACACCCTTACTTCCCTGGCATGACCGGTGCGTAAATCAAAACGTTCCAGCCCGCCATCATAACATCCCGACCAAATAATGTTGTTATCAAATGGATCAGCTTTGGCAAAACCACTTTCGCACCCCCCTACCCCATGCCAAAGCCCAACAGGAATGTAGCCTTGCAAACTGTTTGAAGGCCCCATGTAAGACCACCCATCTTGCCTGTTGCCCAATACGTTGTAAGGGATCTGATTATCTACCGAAACATGATACATTTGAGCAATCGGCAACACTACTCTTTCAAATGATTTGCCCCTGTTGAGGCTAATACTCGCACATCCATCATGGGCAACCATCATCCTCGCTGGGTTGCTGGGGTCAATCCACATATCGTGATTATCTCCTCCACCCCTGGGAGGACGTTCAACAAGCGTCTTTCCTCCATCAATTGATTGGGAAAAACGAACGCTGAGAAAGTAGATTTCTTCAGGGTTATCAGGGGCTACCACTATCCTTGTGTAATAGGGAGCCCTCTCATTCATGGTGTGGTTTTGACTGATGAGGGTCCATGACCCTCCCCCATCGTCTGAGCGCCACAACTCGGGGCTATTAATTTCGAACAGGGCATATACTGTATTTGGATTACTATATGAAATGGCTACCGCGGTTTTACCCACTGGTCTATCCTTGCCCCCCGGAAGGCCGTGTTTTGTCATCGCTACCCAAGTATCGCCACCATCTGTGGAACGGTAAACCCCTCCACCTTGCCCACCACTACGCAAGCCCCAGGTGTTAATATGTACTGACCACATGCCAACATAAAGATTGTCAGGGTTTTTGTTATCTATGGCGATGTCGGCTGCACCAGTACCTTGGTCTACAAACAAAACTTGCTGCCAGGTTTTGCCGCCATCTTTAGTGCGGTAGACACCACGCTCTTGTTGAGGCCCGTAAGTATGCCCCAAAACCGCGGCATACACGATATCAGGATTGGTGGGATGGATCACGATCCTCCCTATCCTGCCCGATTTTTCCAATCCCATTTTTTGCCAGCTTTTTCCGGCATCAATGGATTTATAAATACCATCACCCATGGCATGTGCCGGCCTGATGACAAAGGTTTCACCTGTGCCTACCCACACCTGGTTTGGATCTGAAGGTGCCAATGCCACCGAACCAATGGATGATACATCCATGTCATCAAAAATGGGGTTCCAGCGCAAGCCACCATCTTCGGTTTTCCAAAGCCCCCCAGAGGCAGCCCCGATATAGTTGACCATTGGATCTCCTGGAACTCCGGCAATAGCAATGGCCCTGTTGCCTTCTGGGCCTATAAAACGAAAGTTAAGTTGCTTTAAAACATCAGCATCCTGTGAATGGGTAGTGATTGTGAAAAAGGAA
>CBDVAV010000687.1:0-3005 GCA_965372055.1 uncultured bacterium
TAAGAGATAATTATTGGGGAGTTAATGTCAAATCTCATATAATTTTCTACAGGATTAAAAATCAAAATCACATTGAAATTATAAGAATTCTACACCAACGGATGGATTTTCAAAGCAGGCTAAAAGAATAGAAACACCCCACACAACATCAGATATGAAATGCATTCTGGTTCAATAAGAAGCAGGCCATCTATACAACAAATTACAAGTGCCGGGGGCGGTAAAATATAAATAAACGATAATAAACTACCTTTTGAGCAATTCGAAAGTTTTTTGAAAAGCCCAAGTATGCCGACTCATAAACCTCCTTATGTGCTTGGTATCATGATGCAAAGACAGCAGACTGGAAGAACCCGAATGATTTAAAACAGCAATATAAAAATGCAAGCATTGTTGGAGAAGGAAGAGTAGTCTTTAATATAAAAGGCAATGATTATAGATTAGTTGTAGCTATTGATTATCAATTTCAAGTAATTTTTATTCGGTTCATTGGAACTCATAAACAGTACGATAGAATAGATGTTAAAACGATATGATTATGGACATAAGGCCAATTAAAACAGAGCAAGATTATAATCACTCAATCAGTCGAATTGAAGAATTATGGGGATACTCCAGAGTGGGACGAATTAGATTTACTTGTTACTCTAGCCGAATCCTATGAAATGAAACATTATCCGATTGCACCACCTGACCCGATTGATGCGATTAAGTTTCGTATGGAACAAATGGGTATGACCAAGGCAGACATGGTCAAATATCTTGGTAGCCAGAGTAGGGTTAGTGAAATACTCAACAGAAAGAGAACCCTGACTCTAAAAATGGTTAAATCACTATATAAAGGACTAAAAATTCCTGCTGAGATATTATTAACTTAAATATCTTTGAACTTGCTTCATTAATATACGGGCAACGGTTCTACCCACAAATAAATCCGGCCGGATGCAGTAATTAATTCAACGCAGTCACTTTTATCTCAACCCTTCGGTTCTTAGTCCTGTTTTCATCGTTATCATTGGGTACTATTGGGCTGGATTCGCCATAGCCAACATTTGACATTCTAAAGTGTGGAATACTATTTCTAACCATGTATTCTTTTACACTCGCAGCCCTCCTTTCCGACAATTGCAAATTAAATTCATCCGTTCCAATGTCATCTGTGTGCGCCGAAATTTCAATTTGGATTTCAGGGTTACTTTGCAACAACTTGATTACACCTTCTAGTTCCATTAATGATCCAGGAGACAGTTCTGCTGCATTGGATTCAAAGGTTATATGGTTTAAAATCAGATACGAGTTCAATGCTATCTCTGCAATACTCATTTCAAGTTCAACTTCAGGTTGATCATCGCCAAGAGATTCATCTGACCCTACATCAATGGTTGTAGTTGAGAATAGATATCCACGGTCACCAGAAGCCATCACACTGTACCTGTCACCTTGCCGGAGATATATATCTTCATCTGAATAAGCTTCAATAATTTCATCCCTGGTCTCATTTTTAAGGGTGATTTTTGACCTGACCCTCTTGTTTGATGATAAGCTTTTTACATTAAAATTGTACTTTACTTTTATGGGCTTTAGATAGAGCTTCAAAGTGGGCAAGTCTGAGGAGGTTGTACTTATCCTAACTGAATCGCTTTCATAATTTTTTGCGCTGGCGATAATCACATAGTCTTTATTTATATCCAACTCAAATGCATGGCTTTCTCCTGTATATTCCGCAATATGGAACTGATTAACCATTTCCCCAGTGGAGGGCAATAAAATATTGATATCGGCCTCCATCAGTTTATCCATATCTTTATCGAACACCAACACTCCCACCCCGGCTTCTGACTTCATCTCGATGTTCTTGGTTTCTTGCGTAGATTCATTCAGGTAATAAAAATTGTAGTCAAAATACTGACTCAAGTAACCTTCTTTTCTAATTATTACTTTATAATTCCTTCCTGCATTCAATATAAGGCTATATCCCCCGTCCACTGGGTTGGTAGCTATTTTTGAAATAACCTCAAAATTTTTAGTATCCTCAATAAAAATATCGGTAGATAATCCCTCACCAGTTTTGGAATCAGTTATAAAGCCAGTCATGGTAGCATTAAAAAACTGCCGGAATTCTGGTGGAATATAAGTGGAATAAAGCTCACCTTCGGAGTAATAGATCATTTTGTCCCCAGAAGAAGAAATGGTGGGCGACATATTGTTCAATTCAGTATTTACATAGTCAAGTGGCACTGGTTCGCTCCATTTGGAATCAACACCCAATTGACTTTGGAACAGATTGAATTTATCCCTGTTCCCTACAGTAAGTGAAGAGAACAACAATGTCCGGTTATCTGCCATGATTTTTGGATCTCTAACACAGCCGGTGTTAATATGGCCCGGCAACGGTACTGGCTCTGACCACCCACCAGATGCGAATTTTTTTGACTGGTAAATGACAAAACAATCTTCGTCAGCTTTTTTATCGTAGTCGTACTTTTCATTAAGTCTAATAAAATAAAGGCTGTTTTCATCGGATGATATTGACGGAAATCCTTCGAAAGCCTGATCTGTATTTACCGGGCCTTCCAGTTTCTTTGGGGCACTCCATTCTTCTCCCTCCCTGGTTGAATAGTAAATGTCTTCCGACTCCGACTCTCCCTCAATAAAGGCTGTAAAAAACAAGGTATTGCCATCGTAGCTCAAATTTGGCCCGGCTATAAAATCACATGCATTGTTGATTTTATCCAAAGGGATAGGCACACTCCATTCATCATTTTCATTGAGCTTTGATTGAAACAACATCCACTTCCCTTTATTTCGATCAGATTCAAAAATCAGGGTTCTCCCATCAGCACTTATTGTAGGGGAAAATTCAACAGCATCTGGATCATTAACCACTTTCAATAATTCAGGGGCAGGTTGCTCGCTGACCACGGTATCCTGAGCATATAAACTTAAATTATTAAGTATTAAAACAATCGTTGCGAAAAGGTGAGTTGTTTTAAATAATTTCATTG
>CBDVAV010000688.1:0-2999 GCA_965372055.1 uncultured bacterium
ACGGTGCAGGAAGGGACTGCTTCAAGAGAAGATATAGACTTGGGAATGAAATTGGGAACAGCATACCCTTATGGGCCTTTTGAATGGTGTGAAAAGATTGGAGTTACAAATGTGTATGAAGTATTGGAGGCATTATACAACGATACAAAAGATGAGCGTTACAAAATATGTCCATTACTAAAGAAGGAGTATCTGGGGGAATATTAATCAAAATTAGAAATCCCCGTTCTATAGGCTTTGCCATTAATGAAATGTTACAAGTATCAAGTTGCACTTTACATCTTCAGGTTTCCGAAGCTTGAAACCTAAAATATGGAAAGATTGGAGAAGTGGGATGGTGAGTGTGAGAAAAGTCTTTGCCATTTAACTTGTGACAAATTACCTTCATTGAGGGTGGTGGTTGATTTTTCTTTTATTCTACTGTAACTGATTTGGCCAGGTTTCTTGGTTGATCAACATTGCAACCTCGCATACGGGCTATATGGTATGACAGGAGTTGAAGCGGGACGACAGATACCATTGGCATTAAAGCCTGATGTGTTGCAGGGACCTCAATTACGAACTCTGCCAACTTGGGGATCAATGTGTCGCCTTTGGTAACAATGGCAATCACACGGCCTTTACGTGCTTTTACTTCTTGAATATTTGATACGATTTTATCATAAGAATTATCCCTGGTAGCAATAAATACCACGGGCATTTCCTGGTCAATAAGCGCAATCGGGCCGTGTTTCATTTCCGCGGCCGGATAGCCCTCAGCATGAATGTATGATATTTCCTTTAATTTGAGAGCACCCTCAAGAGCAACAGGAAAATTATAACCGCGACCTAGATACAAGAAATTAGATGCACCTTTATACAAGTCGGCGATGTATTTGATCTGGTCGTTTAATTCAAGAGCTTGCTCAACTTTTGATGGGATTGTTTCCAGCTCGGCCAGCAATTCCCTGAATTTCCCTTCAGCGATAGTCCCTTTTTGATTTGCAACCCGTAGGGCTATCATCATCAAAATTGTGAGTTGGGCTGTGAATGCCTTAGTACTGGCAACCCCAATTTCGGGACCTGCATGGGTGTATGCACCCTCATGGGAAACTCTTGATATTGATGATCCCACTACATTACAAACACCAAAAATGATTGCTCCCCTGGATTTTGCCAGATCAATTGCTGCTAGGGTATCTGCTGTTTCCCCAGATTGCGAAATGGCAATTACTACATCCCCTTCCCGAATTATAGGGTTTCTGTAACGGAATTCAGATGCATATTCAACTTCAACGGGAATTCGACAATACTCCTCAAAGAAATATTCTGCAACCAATCCGGCATGCCAGGAAGTGCCGCAAGCCACGATGATTATCCTATCCGTATTTACTAATTTATTGGCATATTCCCTTATGCCACCTAACATTAAATAACCTTCCTGTGAATTGAGACGTCCCCTCATGCAATCCCTAATAGATCTTGGTTGTTCAAAAATCTCCTTCAGCATGAAGGTATCATAACCACTTTTCTCAATGGCTTCGAGCTCAAGATCAAGAGTGTGGATATATGGCGTTAATGGGACATCTTGTGTATTTTTGATTTTAAGTGAATTGTTTTGAATTACAGCAATCTCGTAATCATTGAGATAAACTACCTCATTGGTATACTCGATAATAGGTGTGGCATCCGATGCTAGAAAAAATTCGTCCCTTCCAAGCCCTATCACCAATGGGCTTCCTTTGCGGGCTGCTATAATAAGGCCAGGATGATTTTTAGAGATAATTACAATAGCATAAGCTCCAACGACTTTTGTTAAGGCCAACCTAACCCCTTCCTCTAAGCTGCATTTTTCGTTAATCAGTATATCCTCGATGAAAGAAATCAATACCTCAGAATCTGTTTCACTGGTAAAAGTGTAGCCTTTGTTGGCCAGATCCTGTTTAATTGTATCATAATTCTCGATAATCCCGTTATGGATCAATGCCAGTTCTTTTCTAAAAGAGAAATGGGGATGTGCATTGGCATCATTGGGCTCACCGTGAGTTGCCCAACGGGTATGTCCCATTCCCAAATTACTTTGGAGGTTTTGTTTTGTTAATATTTTTTCAAGTTCGGAAACTTTACCTTTTTTCTTAACAATCTTAAGGGAGTCATTAAGCATACAAACCCCTGCACTATCATACCCTCGGTATTCCAATCTTTTTAAGCCCTTGATTATTACGGGCAAGGCCTCTCTTTTTCCAGCATAACCTATAATTCCACACATGGTTATTCAGGTACAGTATAAAATATTTTTAGCTTAATATTCTCCTCCCTGACTACAAACCGGTTCAACGATACAATATGGTATTTGAAATTTTTATTGCTATTATCCAAAATCACATCGTGGGAATGAAGTATTATGTTTGGAGGAGTTAAAGCACCATCGAATAGGGCTTGTAGGTAAAAAGAGATGGGTGCTCTATAACTATTTGAGGTGGAATCATAAGAAATGGTCACTTCGTCGGCTCCAGTCCCTTCGGGGTCTAATAGTAAAAAATCCCGGTCTTGCTTTAGAGCCCTGAAAAATGGAGGGGATATGGCATTCGAATCAATGGCAATTCGATTATCTTCACCAGCAAAGAAATAACGAAAAGTTTCTGGAGGAAAAACGAATTGGTCACCAGATTCCAATCCTTCAATCACTAAATCTGCCCTATTAATAATTACACTGTTAAGTGTATCAAAAAATCCGCCTATTGCAGAAATATCCAATTTTGTGAATAACCCTATACTTCCATTATAATATGCAAATCCATTGGCAGGGTTAAATTCTTCAAACGTGGGCGGTAGATTTTCGAAAATTGTACCCGTTGAATCATTAACTAAATTATTAAAACTTAGTACCTGATTGTCAAGTTTGAATTCAATTTCACCAAAAGTAGTATCTGAAGGCAGTACATCATGCCAATACAGTAACATCTTTGTTTCATCATCATTCTGGTCAAAAATGTGAGGAATTTGCAGTGAATCATATA
>CBDVAV010000689.1:0-2999 GCA_965372055.1 uncultured bacterium
AGTGCTTAAAATATTTAGTTTGATAATTTTATTTTTGTTGGTATTGATACTAGTACAGAAGTATAATATTTGATTGCTACTCAAATACCGATGATGAACTGGGTTCCAAAATAACCTGTCATTTTCATATCAAATGATTCCTGCTTGTTGCGACCTTCATAAAATTCGAAATTGCGAAAAAAGCCCCAGCCGCCAAGTACATTTAAATGAATCCATTCTGCAAAATGGAACCGGGCCAAGGAACTCAAAGTACCTTCTGAATATCTCATAAAAGGTCTTTTTATACCAAATTTGGCAGGACTACCATGAAAGCGGCTGCCATCAACTGAGAATTCCAATCCCAGATCAAGCCATTCAGTCATTTTCCTTCCCAGAGTCAGGCTGGACGGGATAATTCCATTAAGCTTCAGAATTGGGCTTATGTGCCAGTCCACATAAATAAAAGGCAGTGGTATGGGGTTACCAAAATCTGACATATAAACAAGGCCGAAACCAAGGTCCAGATTTTGGTTTACGGTCCTGATGACGCCCAGGATACCCCCGATGATAAAATCGTCTTTCGACAAGCTGCTTTCAAAATCCGAGGCCAGCGTCGGCATCACCATGGCTGCCAGCTTCCACTTTGCTGAAAGTGAATCAATCATAAAAAACGAATATTCTATATATTGCGCTTGGGATATTTTAACACCACCGACCGGAAAGTTCTCATACGAAAAAGAGATGTGCTTATAATTGATGTGATTGTAAACGATTATCTTGCCCTCCTTAAACGACAGCGGAAATGCCCCAGACAGGCTCCATGTCTGGGTTTCAATCTCCAAGCCCGGTGCGCCCGTCAGTGGGGTTACTAATTCCGATGAGGGGAAATACTCATAACCAAAGGAAAGTCCAACCACCTCCTGTGCCACTGATTTACAATTAGGCATTGAAAACACAAAATAAATTATGGCAGATAGGAAATAAATTTTCATTTCAATCAATGAAATAGTAATATGAAGTGGCAATATAAATATATGTTATATACTGGCATTAACAGAGTAATTGATTTTTTCACTGAACACCCCTTAACATGAGCCTTCATTTATCTAATACCTTCAAATCCCAGATATCCAAGATTCTCTGGATAACTGTAGGATGGACTTTCATTTCGGTTTATGTTGTTTTCGGTGTGTATAGCAATATGATTGACCTGGAACGTGATGTTTCAGATCTTGACCTATCGCTCTATATCAAGGGAAGTATCATGACAGGGATATTGGCAGGAATTACCGGTGGGAGTTTGGTGGTTTTTTTATGGGAAAAATGGTTACGTAGTAAAAATTACGGCAGTAGTTTGTGGAGTATGCTATGGACATATACTGTCCTGTATATTATTATAGGCATACCTACCGGTCTCTTTATGAAAACCAGTGAGTTAGGATTGCCATTTTATCACTCCCGGGTTTGGCAGATAGTATTGTCAGATTTTGTCACTTTGCCCGGACTTTCTAACTATGTTTTTTGGCTTCTTGTAGTGCTTGGAACCTTGATTGTACTGCTGGTCAATGATAAATATGGGCCAGGGGTGTTACGCGATTTTTTATTGGGCAAGTACTTTCATCCCAAAAGGGAAGAACGGATTTTCATGTTCCTTGATCTGCGGTCATCCACTACCATTGCAGAAAAATTAGGTGAACTGCGTTATTTTAATTTTTTGAGGGACACCTATTCGCACGCTACTGCCAGTATTCTTAACTCAAAAGGGGAAATCTACCAATATGTAGGAGATGAGATCGTGATCAGTTGGAAGATGTATGAAGGTGTTGACAACGCCAATTGCCTTAACTGTTTTTTCGAGATCCAAAAAGCCCTCATATTAAAAGCTTCATACTACAAGGATACCTACGATGGTATGGTTCCTGAATTTAAAGCAGGCCTACATTATGGATATGTTATGGCCGGTGAAATCGGAGTGGTTAAAAGGGATATTGCATTTTCAGGGGATGTACTCAATACTACCGCCCGAATTCAAGAGAAATGCAATGAACTGGGAGTAAATATTTTATTATCGAATTATTTATTGGACAAACTTAATCTCCATACCGATAATTTCGAGCCAAGAAAGATTGGGGATATGGAACTTCGTGGCAAAGAGCAAAGGGTGCGGTTGTTTACACTATAATTTTTTGTTAAATTAATATCGCAACTACAGGTTACATCCTGGCTATTCCACGGATTTCAATTGTCGTTGGTATTCAGAAGGTGTGATACCGGCGATTTTTTTAAAAACTTCGTTGAATGAGGATTTAGAACTAAAACCACTTTCATGGGCATGTGCTAACAATGTAAACCTATCTGATTTGTCCTTTTCCACCCTTTGTTTGAACTCCTCCACCCGGTAGCTATTAATAAAGTCATAAAAATTCTGCTTCAACTGCTCGTTGATGATTTGGGACAAATAGTTATGGTTTATACTGAGTTTTCCCGCCAGTTTCGGTAAGGTTAAGCGGCTTTCCAAGTGTGGTTTTTCCTCGTCCATTAAGGCCAGCAGTTGATCCAGGTATTTTTGGATCTGCTCAGGGTTAAGGTTGGATTTTTGATATTTATTTGCCGGTTCTTTTGATTCTGGGCTATCGGCAAATCTATTGGTAAAAATTGCTCCCTGGCGAATCCCAAAATATCCTATCAGGAAAATGAACAATACCACGGTGCCGAATACAAGGTTAGAGGACTCTAAATCCTCCAGGAAGTTTCCGGCTAAGACTGCTGTCCAGATCAAGGCCATACCGATGATGACATTTCTTAACCACATCAAATTGATCTTATCGGTATAGGAAAAGTTATCACCGATATTCTTTTGATGCTTTCTTAAAAGTATCAATGACCAAGTAACATAAACAACCCCTGATAGATCCACTAAATAGCTAAAAATAATCAAATAAAGTGGTGGATCAACCGGTATTTTCTCAAAAACGAAGGCTCTTTGTCCTTCAAGTGGTAATATGAATATTGGAACCAGC
>CBDVAV010000690.1:0-2996 GCA_965372055.1 uncultured bacterium
AAGCCGCGGCCAATGGGACTGGACCCAACTGGCCTACCATTAAACTATCGGCCACACCTACCAGGGTATGTCCTAATTGACTAAGCATTACTGGCACGGCCAAAACCATATTTTTACTTATGTGTTCCTTATAAGTCAATTATCTACTTGGTTATATGATCAGTGGCTAAAAGTTAATATCCTATCCAACTTTAATAATCCCCCAACACTAAGGCTATCGGTTATCTTCCCTTGCATTACCATATCAACAGCCTCAACAAAGGGCAATTTTTTCACTATCAGGTCTGACTCCGTTTCTTCCAGGGAGTTTGTGTCATAAGTAAGCCCCCTGGCTACAAAAACATACCCTGTTTCATCAGTTACTGAATTTGAGGTATGGATTTTCATGATGTTTTCCCAATCTGAAGCAATAAGGCCAGTTTCTTCCGCTAACTCCCTTTTGGCAGTAGCCAATGGATTATCCTGTAAAGGGCCACCACCCATGGGGATTTCCCAGGAATATTCATCAAGTGGATACCGGTACTGACCAACCAGCCAAGTGTTGTTTTTATCGTCTAAAGGAATAATGCCAATGGCGAAATTTTTGAAACTGACTTTACCATAAATCCCTTTCCCGCCACCTGGATTTATCACTTCGGCTTCGGTTACAGTAATCCAGTGGTTATCATAAATTTGTTTGGATGAAATTGTAGTCCAGGGATTTTTTAGGTTCTCCATAAATTTTTCTCTTTCAGGGTTGGCAAAAGTAGGTAAATCTTTTGATGTGTCATTTGGAAATGTAATTTTGTAAAACATGTTATTGGCTAGTTTTTCCCCTGATAAAATCGAAGCTGGAAGTGATGAAGCCGGCAGGGGTTGCCTGGCTGGTCCCGTAACTGCTGCTGTTGTTATTCTTCCGAAAGATTATAGTAATCCAGATCTCAATGATTCCAAGCAGCTTAGCAAAAAGAAGAGGGAAAGATTAAGGGAAGTTATTGAACAAGATGCCATTGCCTGGGCAGTTGCCCACGTAGACAATACTGAGATTGACAAGATAAACATCCTAAATGCTTCTTTCCTGGCCATGCACAGGGCGATAGATAAGCTCGATCTTAAGCCGCAACTATTGTTGATCGATGGAAACCGTTTCAAACCTTTTCCGGGAATACCACATTGGTGCATTGTAAAAGGTGATGGTAAATATCAATCCATCGCGGCTGCTTCCATACTTGCCAAATGCTACCGTGATGATTTTATGAGGGGGCTTTCGGCAGAGTTTCCGGATTACATATGGGAGAGAAATGTAGGTTATCCAACTTATGGACACCGTGAGGCCATTAAATCAAAAGGGATTACTCCTTTCCATCGCAAATCTTTTCGTTTGATTCCAGACCAATTGGAGTTATTTGTAAATGATTGAGGAAATAGCTCATCGAATCCCTTAATAAAAAAAACTTGTGCCTTACACAAATCACAAGTTAATGAATCCAATCGCTATCAAAGTGCTGAAAAATACAAGAATCAGAGATAAGAGTTTAAAGGTATGTGCTTTAGCATATTTTATCAAAGGCGAACATTGGGAACATTCCAAATAATCCCTTTTTTTGACATTGTTGCCATCTTCCTTCCAAAGCCTTTCTTTGCGATGATAAATTTCAAGTTGCCAAAAAATAATTGCTACTATGGTTAAAATTAATGCCATTCTAAAGTTGCTAAAATGTAAGATCAGAATTTCAAGGTTCTACAAAGGAGGGAAATCTCTATATGGAGTTGATCAAATTATTGCTCATATTCATTAAATATGGTTGCATCTTTTACCCAATTAAAGTGCAAAACAAGAACTTTTCACTCCTTTCCACCGCAAATCATTCCAGGTGTTGCCCAGTCAGTTGGAGTTGTTTGAGGAAGGTTAAAGATAAAGTTTCAGTACTAGCTGATTATAATGGTTCCAAGTCTCGATCACACTTTAGCCTGGCCGGAAGATTTATCCGCCTTCGATTGACTTAAGCCATCAAAGACAAAATCACGCTTATTGGTGAGGAACACCAACAAGGTCAGATGAGTGTCTTCTCGATTATGCGCACGGTTTTGTTCCTAATGTTGCTCTCTTTTGATTAAAATACGCAACAATTTCTTCCTTTGTCATATTAGACAATTTATCACTTAATTTTCTTCTCTGTTTACGCATAAACAGAACAGCATCGAAGTCTTTTTTAGTCGTTGTCTTCATAACTAAGTAATTCTCTTGGTGAACGAATTTCTAATTCCTTATATCCGTTTTTAATATTGATGGAATTGTATCCTCGAATTCGTTCTATTTCCAAATCCTGCCTGCTGATTTTTTTGCAAAGTAGTGATTTTTTGTGATGGAGGGAACAGTTTCGGGTTTAGAGTTTTGGGTTTCGGATTTAGAGTTGCGAACCCGAAATTCTAAATCCAAAACTCGAAACTCACTCCCAACTTTCTATTTTTTTCTGGCAGATTTTCCCAGTAAGTTCCTTTAACACTTGCACCCTTGAAGAAAGATATTCCAGTTCCTCTATTTTGATTTCGTAGCCTAATTTATACCGGGAATCGATGTAGGCTTTGTTGAGCAGGGTAAACAACCGCTCTTCTTCTTCGCTGGCACGGGGGAATACCGTTTTGAAACTGGCTTCTATAGTGTTGACCTGCCGCCCTAGTTTTTCCAGGTCATGGGTTTTTGGCTTGTAGTCGGTAAAGACCAATATGATGGTGTGGTAAAACCGTTCGGTGGCTTGGTGCAGATTAAAAACCGCAATTTTATAGTCTCCATTACTAGATGCCAAATTGCAGTACTTAAAGAAATCACTGGCAGTTGTAAACCAATTGTCAAAATACAACTGCGCTTTACCTTGCCGTTGTTTGGGGGAAAGTTCTTTTGCCTCTGCCAGCTTTATTTCTTTTGGGTTATAGATGGCGATCCCTTCTTTTTTGATATCTGAAAAAAAGTAGCTGCCTTCCTCCAGTTCCTGGTTCAGGTAATCGAGGCTATGAAA
>CBDVAV010000691.1:0-2989 GCA_965372055.1 uncultured bacterium
TATTTCGGTGTAGAAGACCACGAAGATTATCACAAGCCCACTGATGATTTTGAAAAAATTGATACAGAATTTTATCAACGTGTTGTAAATGCTATTATTCAAACTATAAAGGAATTAGATAAGGATTGAAATTTAATTGATCAATTTGGCCAGCGCAAATTCAAAGACACTAATTGCAAAACCAATCAAGATATTCCTTTATCCAGCAACTTAAAAAATAGGGCAAGTTTAGAAGTTTATATTTTTTGCCTTTAGACGTAGAAAGCTCATCTATGCTCAATTTACCACCATAAATACGAACGGCGAATTTATGGGGGCATTTGTCAATAAATTCATGGAGCGACCTTAATCTGCCACTGGAGCCTGACTTTACCTCGATTGGAATCAGCATATTTTTATAAGGATATATGATATCCACTTCAGAAGATGTACCTCGTTCTTCCCGAACCCAGAATGCTCTTTTGTTCCCCGGAAGATAATCGAGTGACTTTATTTCCTGATTTACAATTTGCTGTACCAATTTACCTTTTGAGCTCTGATGTAAGTCATTAATGCTGAGCAACTCCTGGTGGAGACCAAGCTGATAATTGACCAGACCGACATCTAAAAAATGTAGCCTTGGGTGTTTGTTTAAATCAGAAATAAGAGGAGGTTGGGTCTTTGTCGTCGGATAAATCAATTCTAAAAGGCGAGCCTTTGATAGAGCACTCATTGCTTCCTTAACCTCCCTGGTTTTGAAATCTGATGCACCAAAATGGTTCAATTTAATCCGATTATCTATTTCATAGGGGGCCGTATCCATAATATGCCTGATGACCTTCTTTTGTGTTTCGTTTGAAGCATATTTTTCTACATCCTCTTTATAAGATTCCGTAATACCTGAATAAAGATTCTTAATTCTAGTAATATCCTTTTCTTCAATATAGGCCGTTGTAATTCCTGGCATACCCCCAATTAGGGCAAAATCATGAAAAAGTGGATAAAGTACTTGTGTATATTCATTTTCTAAAGGAATTGTTTTCAATAACTCAATAGTAACTTGTTGCCCTAATCCTTCTAGGTATTCTCTAAAGTTTAAAGGATGAAGCTCCATAAACTCAACTCTGCCAACAGGTATTTTGCTAATTTTAGTAAGACTAAACTCCAGCAAAGAACCTGTTACAATGACATCAATTTGTGGATAATCCTCTTTGAAATATCTAAGAATCTCGATTATCTCCGGTTTCTCCTGAATCTCGTCTATAAATATTAAGGTGCGGTTATTAGAATTGATTTGAAACCCTCTTGATATGAACAGTAGCGGAATTAATCGTCTGATACTAGTCAAATTCTCAAAGAGCATGGAATCTTCAATTTTCTCTATATTGAAATATAGATACTGATCATACGATTTCCCGAATTCATTGACTAAAGTTGTTTTTCCAACTTGTCGAGCCCCTCTTAAAATCAGGGGAAGGTTTGAGGATGAATTCTTCCAATTATTTAGTTGGACATATAAATTCCTGGTTATCATTAAGGTTTTTTGATCTACCTATTCCGTAAATTATAGGTAAATTTCATAAATAAATGTCAGAATGCATAGGCAAAATATCTCTTTTTTTGTCAGAATGCATAGGCAAAATATCTCTTTTTTTGTTAGAATGCATAGGCAAATCTATACAGCACTTGATTGTTTTGGAGACCGCATGACCATTCAGTTATGATCACCCACCAGCTAATAATGTAATAAGGTCAAGGCAGTGTAAGCAAATTATGTAACAAAGTCAGGGGTGTTTGTTTGAATTATTGTAACAAAGTCAAGGGTGTTTGTTACTACTTCACTACATTTCCTCGCCTTTCTTTGATATCGAATGTTCTTTCGGGCATTTTTCATTATCATCAAAAACACAAAACCCACAGCATGAGGTTGCATTATCGAAATGGTTTTTAGTGCCCAGTTTTTTAGCCAGTATTTGTATCGCCACCCAACCTGCACAAAGGAATGCAACTGAAAGAATAGCGATGATGTAAGGTAGTATTTCCATTTCCATATCAATTTGAGCTAAATAATCCGGCAAACCCCATGAATGCCATTGATAATATCCCGGCAATGATTAGGTTAAGTGCCATTCCCTGTATTAATTTCGGTATATCCAAGATACGGGTTTCTTCCCGGATTCCAGCCAGTAAAACCAAAGCCAACGTCACTCCTGCCCCTGCCCCCAATGCATAGACCAATCCTTCGATAAATCCATAACCCTTATTGGTAGCAAAAAGTGCCAAGCCAAGAATTGCACAGTTAGTGGTAATCAATGGTAAAAATATCCCCAATGCCCTGAACAGATCTGGGCTGATTTTTTTTATTACCATTTCCACGAACTGAACGGTACTGGCAATTACAATAATAAAACTGATTAGCCTGAGATAGGGAGCATAGGGCAAAATGTAGGTATTCAAAGCCCAGGAACAGACGGCGGTGATAAGCATTACAAAAATATTGGCCAGACCTAACCTGAAGGCAGTCACCAATTTTGCAGAAACACCTAAAAAAGGGCAAAGGCCCAGGAAATAGGCTAGCGTGAAATTGTTGATTAATAATGATGAGACGAATATCCAGAATAAATTATCCATGGCTTTCAATTTTAGGATTGTCACTTGACTCGTGCATTCGCTCCCTTTTATCTTTTAACCAATTGAAAAACAGAAGCAAAAAGCCCAAAGTAAAAAAGCCGCCTGGTGGCAATATCATTATTACCCAGGGTTCGAAACCACTACCAAAAAGGGATATTCCGAATAAAGAACCATTGCCCAGTATTTCGCGGATTGCCCCCAGGCAAAAAAGGGCAAATGTAAATCCCGCACTCATTCCCAAGGCATCAGCCAATGAGAGTTTCAGGTTATTTTTTGAAGCAAATGCTTCCTGTCTTCCTAGGATAAGACAATTCACCACAATTAGTGCAACAAAAGCACCAAGTTCCTTATGTACCAGTGGAAATAGTGCAGATAAGGT
>CBDVAV010000692.1:0-2989 GCA_965372055.1 uncultured bacterium
TGTGTGGTGGTGATCGTAAGGGTGCTTTGCAATTATGATGATCAGCCATATAATTTTTTAACTCCATCACTTTATTGCTGACTTCCTGATTAGGGATCAGTCCAAGAAAATATAATTTTCTTCCCTCTTTTAGATTTGCCATTTCAGCTATTACCAATTTCCGGAATTGTTCATGCAATAATTGCGTTTTCTACAATACAAAT
Organism: uncultured bacterium; assembly: GCA_965372055.1. Lineage (GTDB taxonomy): Bacteria > Bacteroidota > Bacteroidia > Cytophagales > Cyclobacteriaceae > CBDVAV01. The sequence goes on from CBDVAV010000692.1 coordinate 204, forward strand.
GATTAATTTGTTACTGTCTAAACCTTAAATTAAAGAAACATGGCAAATTCATCCCGGGAATTCTCTGCGTTAAAAAACCCTGTTAAAGTAGCTGATTTAAAGGAACTTCCCAATAGGTCGCCGGAATATGCCCAGGTTGATAAAATCGACCTGGTTATTATTCGTTATGAGGAAAATGTATCGGTAATGTATGGAAGGTGCTTGCATCGAGGTGCCTTGCTTAGTGATGGGTTTATAGATGGAGACAACCTTATCTGCGGTTTGCATAATTGGGATTATCGTATTGATTCAGGTATTAGCGAATACAACAATAGCGAGATCCTGTACAAATTTGAAGAAGCAATCCACCAAGGAAGTGTTTATGTAGACAGAGATGAAGTACTGGCATACAAGAAGCAGTATCCTCCAGCATTTAATGAAAATCAATACCTGGGCAAATATGCCGATACGCACCCCGAAGCCACTGAGCCTTATACCTTGTACATAAAGCACCTCGCACAAAATGGCCTGACACAGTACGGCCATCATGGGGCAACGGAGGCAATGGGTGTTGACCGCAACACCCTTCCTAAATGGGAGAGCATTCAAATCTTGCCTGCGCAACTGGCCAGAAAACCGTTGCTGGATGATGTTGAAGTGAACACAAAGGTAGTTATTGGGCCCAATGCTGTTAAACCTCTGCAACTGAACATACCACTGTTTGTATCAGATATGTCTTTTGGTTCACTCTCCAAAGAAGCCAAAATTGCCTTATCTAAAGGAGCAGAAATGTCTGGCACTGGGATATGTTCTGGGGAAGGGGGTATGCTTCCCGAAGAACAAGATAACAATTCAAGATATTTTTATGAATTGGCCTCTGCTAAATTCGGATTTTCCTGGGATAAAATTAAGAAAGTACAAGCTTTTCATTTCAAGGGCGGGCAAGGTGCCAAAACAGGAACCGGTGGGCATCTTCCCGGACATAAAGTAACCAAAGAAATCGCAGCGGTGAGAGGATTACAGGAGGGAGAAACAGCGATCAGCCCTGCAACTTTCCTAGACCTGAAAACCACGGAAGATTTTAAGGAATTTGGTGATGAAGTAAGAAAACAAAGTGGAGGAATCCCTATAGGTTTTAAAATAGCAGCCAGCCATATTGAAGATGACATAGATTTTGCTTTAGATGCGGGCGCAGACTATATCATCCTTGATGGCAGAGGAGGAGGTACAGGGGCAGCTCCAATCATCCTGAGAAACCATATTAATGTACCTACCATCCCAGCACTGGCCAGGGCCAGGAAGCATCTTGATGTGGTTGGAGCGAATGGCATAAGCCTGGTAATTACCGGTGGACTCAGGATACCATCAGACTTCGTAAAAGCACTTGCACTGGGTGCAGATGCAGTAGCTGTTTCTAACTCTGCGATTCAAGCCATAGGCTGTCTTGGTATGAGGGCTTGTCATACTAATAACTGCCCAGTGGGTATTGCCACGCAGAAGGATAATCTCAGAGCCAGGCTTGAAATTACAAAATCAGCAAAACAGCTACATAACTTCTTTGATGCAAGTAAAGAATTGATACAAGTAGTGGCCAGGGCTTGCGGGCATAGTGATATAAATAATTTTTCACAAAACGATCTTACCTCTTTTGACCATGATATGCACCGATTGACAGGCATTCAGTTTGGAGGTGTGAAAGCTGATATAATTTGAATTTTTTCAATCAGTTTGAACCAATATTATTGATGCTTATTGGAAATTAAAGAATCATTCACTGGCCTTAGGTTTTATATGATTACATTTAGATGTTTAAACAAATATATTTCCCGATATGAAAATACTAACTGATCTTGTAGCCAGGCTACTATTTGCCATCCCCATGTTAATGTTTGGTGTATTTCACTTTATGAATGCAGATGGAATGGCCGACATGGCTCCTTTCGGGGGTGTATTCATGGTTTATTTTACAGGATTGGCATTAATCGCGGCAGCTATAAGTATAGTGATTAAGAAGAAAGCTTCATTGGCCACGCTTTTGCTTGGAGTGTTTTTAATTCTCACTGCTCTGCTTGTACATGTTCCAAGCATGAATTCCAATGAAATGGCTATGCCCATGTTACTTAAAGACATTGCATTAGCTGGAGGGGCATTTTTTATGAGTGGTGTATTTAAGGATGAAGAAGAAAGCCTGGAAGGGTAATCTATAATATTAACTATTCAAGAAGCCACCGCAACCAACTTTTGCGATGGCTTCTTTTTTATTAATGAAAAGATTGCTACATTTTGTTTATAAACAAATTATTGGAATGATCTTAGTTAATACAGAAAATGTAGCTGGAAGGCAAATCATAGAATCATTGGGAATGGCTCGTGGAAGCACTGTAAGGGCAAGAAATGTGGGAAGGGATATATTTGCATCAATAAGAAACCTAGTGGGTGGCGAGATAGATGAATATACCACCCTGTTGGCTGACTCCCGGGAGCAGGCCATTCAGCGCATGGTCAAGGATGCCGAAGGCCTTGGGGCAGATGCAATAGTAAATGTCCGGTTCACTACTTCGGCAGTTTCCCAGGGTATGGCGGAAATCCTGGCCTATGGAACTGCTGTAAAACTCGGGTAAATGCAGAACATCTGGATTTTGATTGGTGTTTTTGGATATCGGGGGTTAGCAGCATTAATTATTTTAATGACAAATTAAATAAGTTTTGTTCTCTGGATACCAAAAGTTATTCATTGTTTTCCAGAAAATTCCTAGAGTAGACATTGTAATAAAAAGGTTAATTTATTTAACGGTAAGTATAAGAAT
>CBDVAV010000693.1:0-2983 GCA_965372055.1 uncultured bacterium
CTGACACCATCCAAAAATTCCGGGGCCTGGGATTGCCGGCCGGGGAAGTATCCAGGGTTAATCAATATCAAAGTAAGATCAATGTATCCATGGAAAACCTCAGGGTAATCCTTGATTATAGGACCCCCGTGACCCTAAGGGCATACAGTTTAATTTTCATTTATTCATTTCCTATCCTATATGCCCCTTATTTTGTATACGCTTCTGAAAGTTATTCGAAAGGCTTGGAATACATGATGCCGGTAGTTTTTAGTTTTATCCTGGTAAGCTTGGATAACATTCAAGATCATTTAGAAAACCCCTTCGATCAAGTTGGTGAGGATGACATAAAATTCAACGTGGACGAGTTTAGGAATATGTTAACCAAGGCTTAGTGTATTGATAGTATTTGTCCTGATTCGAGATCACGTATAAAAATATTCCTTACAATGAAATCCCATTTCTGGTCCTCCTTGATTATCATATTTATATCCTTGCTATCCTGTCAAAAAAACCAGTCGACGGGGTTTCAGGAAAACCTGGAAGTTGATGCTTTATTTTCAGAGTGGAACTCCAGACAATCACCCGGCTGTGCTCTGGCTGTGGTAAGGGATGGGAAAATCATTTACAAAAAAGGATATGGGATGGCCGATCTTGAGCACGATGTTCCCATTACCCCATCAACGGTGTTTTATATAGGATCGGTTTCAAAACAGTTTGTTACCATCAGTATACTCCTTCTGGTTGAACAGGGGAAAATTAATCTCGATGATGAAGTTCAAAAATATCTTCCTGACTTTCCAGTTTATGAAAAACCAATAACCATCAGAAATCTAATTCATCATACCAGCGGGATTCGTGATTATCTAACTTTATGGAGCCTGGCAGGAAACGATTATCTTGATAATATTGATGAAAATGCTGTCTATAGAATGATTACCAGACAGAAAGAGTTGAATTTTACTCCAGGGGAAAGATATTTATATAGCAATTCATGTTATTTCATGTTGGCCATGATTGTCAAGGAGGTTTCTGGACAATCGCTTAAAGTTTTTGCTGAGCAAGAAATTTTTAAGCCCCTTGCCATGGATAATTCCCATTTTCATGATAACTACTTGCACTTGATAAAAAACAGGGCCTTCAGTTATTCATCCAAGGAAGAAAGTTTTAATAACCTGATTATGAGATTTGCCCTGGTTGGATCAGGGGGCCTTTATACTTCAGTGGAAGATTTGTTTTACTGGGACCAGAATTTTTATCAGAATAAATTAGGCGATGGAACTGGTAATCTCATCGAAACCATGCACCAGGAAGGAGTTTTAAATAATGGGGAAAGTGCAGGCTATGCTTTTGCGCTAGTAAATGGAGAACACAGAGGTCTAAGAACAGTGAGCCACAGTGGATCATTGGCGGGTTACCGTTCCCAACTGATGAGATTTCCCGAACAGAATTTCTCAGTGATAATCCTTGCCAATATTGCTTCGTTTAATTCCACATCAATGGCTCAAAAAGTAGCAGAGGTTTATCTGTCATCGGAAATGGAACCCGAAGAACAAGTGGTAGAACCGCAAGATACAGATCAAGCTGAAGAACAAGAGGCTTATGATGCCGGCACTTTAGAAGAATATACTGGGAAATATTATAGCGAAGAACTTGATGTGAATTATAAGGTAGCGACCAACCGGAACAAACTGCTTGTTTCTGTTGGTTACAATGAACCCCTTGAACTGGATCCTGTCGATAAAGATAAATTTAGGGGCAGAATAATCTTGAATTATGTGAGGGATAATACAGGAAGTATAACTGGTTTTACTGTTGATGCTGGAAGAGTTAAAAACCTCAGTTTTGCCAAACTGAAGGAGTAATTTTACTTTTTTCAGTACTACCACGAATTTAATGTGCCAAAGGCATCCCTATGGGATAAAAAGTAAATCACAAATCATAAAACAATCAAATCACAAATAAATTTCAATGACTCAAATTTCAAAATAATGCTTTGAAAAAACCCTATGCATTTAGTAATAAAACATGTAATTTATTAAATACAAGGTGTTTCTATCGTTATAATGAAAATTAGCCAGATGAAAAAATCGAAATGGATTAAATATTATAATATTGTATTTTGAGATTTATTTGATATTTGGATATTGTATTTTGGATATTCAAAATACCACTTCCACTAAAATACCAATAGAATCCTTTTTTCAATTATTTTAATCCTAACTCAATGAATACCTCAAAGCGATTTTATTTTCCATTTCTAATAAGCATATCACTTGTTGCATGCTCACCTGGTAACGAAGAAGAAGCCTCCGACTTAGTGATAAATAATGCCACTATTTGGACAGGCAACCTGGAACAGCCATGGGCCGAAGCCATCGCCATCAGCGGGGATAAAATTACAGCTATTGGCAGCAATGATGATGTTAACAGGCAAATCGGCTCTAACACCCATGTGATTGATGCAGAAGAAAAGATGATCACCCCAGGGTTTATTGACACCCATGTACATTTCCTAAACGGGGGGTTCAATTTATTATCAATAAAGTTAAGGGATGCTTCAACCCCGGTGGAATTTGCCAAAAGGTTTGCGGAATATACCAAGACTGTTCCGGCTGGCACCTGGATTCAGGGTGGGGACTGGGACCATGAACTTTGGGGAGGAATATTGCCAGAGCGTAGCTGGATCGATTCAGTCACCCAAGATCATCCGGTAGCAGTTAACCGGCTGGATGGCCATATGATACTTGTGAACAGTAAAGCCCTTGAATTGGCAGGTGTTTCCAATGATGTTGAGAATGTTGATGGAGGTACAATTGTGAAGACAGGAAATGGTGAAATCAGTGGGGTATTTAAAGACAATGCCATGGGCCTCATTTATTCCAAAATCCCTGAACCAAGCCAGGAAGAAAAAATCAAGGCTATGAAAACCGCCATGGAATACATGGCCTCTAACGGTGTGACCACCATACACGATGTTGGTAGTGGTTCCTGGCCAGACCTT
>CBDVAV010000694.1:0-2975 GCA_965372055.1 uncultured bacterium
ATGTTTTTTGATCAGTTGTCCGTTTTCAGTTGCCAGTTGTCAGAAAAACTCGTAATCCAAAACCCGAAATTGTAACTCGTAACCCGAAACCCAAAACCCTCCTCCGGCGGGCAAGCCCGAAACTCAATGCATTCTGTCTGCCCTAGGTTTCATTGTCTTCATTATTTCCGCCTCCTGTTTCAAGAGCTCTTTCCATCTTGCCATTACCTTCTCTTCCGGCAAATAATGTTTGGCAAGAGATATAAAATTCTTGTAATGCCCAGCTTCAGAAATCATTAATTCGTAATAAAACTTGCCGAGTTCTTTATCCTTCAGGTTCTTCCATAACAACCTGAACCGCTCACAACTCCTGGCTTCAATTAGTGCGTTAATCAACAATTTTTCAAGAAGTTGACTATCCCGGCTTCCACCTTTCATTGAAATAATGTTCAATGCCTTCACGTAATCATCTGCCCTTTGCACTCCCAACTTAAAACCCCGCCTTTTCAATTCTTCAAGTACTCTTTCAAAATGATTCCATTCTTCTGCCACTATGGGAGTAAGTACATTCACCAGCTGTGTTTTATCTGGGTATTGGACAATTAGGGAAATACAAGAAGATGTTGCTTTTTGCTCACAATAAGCATGGTCAATAAGGATGTCCTCGATATTTTTCTCCGCGATATTAACCCAACGGGGATCTGTTGGTAATTTTAAACCAAGTTTAAACGATTTCATAATCAATCAAAAAATATCCAGCGGAATCCAAAATCAAAAGCATCAGGCTGTCCAATATAGTATGGAGCAGTTAAATAACCTTCATCGGTAATCAATTGCTTTAAATTTATCATTTTGAAAAATACATTGGCCTGACCTATTTTCATGTTGAGAAAAAAATCTGCTGAGAGTGCATCTGGAATCTCATAGGAATCTTGCACGTAATATTGCTGTAACAAAGGATAATAATCATACCCGTAATAAGCTGAATTCCAATGAATATCAAATCCGGTATTAAACCACAAATTACCTCCTAAAATAGAGTTGGTATATGAAAATACTCCATTGAAAAATAGCTCAGGGATCCTAATGGCATCTATTGACTTGCTTGATGTGGTGGTATAAATCAATTCTGTACTTAAATTGAACCTTTTCAGGAAATTAACTTCAAGTAAAGCACCAGCTTGCAAAACCCTGATCCCAGTTGATTTTTGTGTAGGGATTGTATCCTTGTTAAAATAGATGTAATTCTTCACATTCTGAAATTTAATGGAAGGATAAAGGGATATTGCCTTGGTGCGAAGTTTGGCCTTGCCCTCGAATTCAAAACCTTTTATGGGCGCAAAGTCATTGAACCATCTGTCATGATTTCCATAATAAGCACGTTGCAAAAAAGATGGTTCAGCTACTATTTCCTTTGCTTTAGCTTCAATAAATTTATGGTTTAACCTTGCGGTTATTAAATGATTTCCGCCCTTCATAAGCTCTACATTGCCCATTAAATAGGTTGATGAATCCAATCTGAAACTAAGATCCCCTCCAAAATATAATTCCAGAAAATCAGTATCTACCTTCAAGTTCATGGTATCAAGATAATTAGTTAGGCTATCCTGGTATTTGTACTCAAAATCAATTTTTCGGGATTTAAAATAGAGGCTGTAAAATAGTTTGCCCTCCCCACCCTTTATTCCCAATTTATTTTGCAGGGATTTAAATTCAACACTATCCGTAGTATTAGTAGAGCTTATATAGAAATTATCAAAATAAAGTGGAGGTTCATTTATGTCACTGGCATTGAATCCGGTTACCTGTCGATATTTATCAATAATATGGAATATTTGTAAATAAGGTTTAATCTTATATTGGTGATAATAATGCAGGTTTGTCCTTAGCTCAGTACTTTGGGAATTTGTCAATACCACATCTGCCGAATCCTCATTAAATTAATTTATGAAAAGTGTGGAATTCGTATGTTGCACACCGCCAGACTCAAATACTTTGTGAGCTGTTCTACTGAAATTGAAATTTGACTTATACTTTTGATTATTTGTTTGAAAACTTGAAAATATATCATACTGTGTCGAAACTACTCTCCTATCCCCTTTTCTGGAAACCTGGATCTGCTTGTCTGACGGCACTTTTTTAAAATGAAAACCGATATTAATGTTTTTATTGATATTTCTGGTAAACATAATATCGGTATTTGCCCTTCCCTTGCCCCCAAACACTAGGTATAAATTAATATGCGGTGATTTGGTATCAAAATATTTGAAATCCCCTGGGTTCTTGAAATAGTAATCGAATGATGTAAACCCGGGAGTGGCCCCGATAATTTTGGGCAATTCAAAAAACATCGGCCTGATGGCTGTTCCAACCACACCAAGGTCCTGAAGCCTATTTCTGGAATTTTCAACATAATTCCAGCGATGAAAGTACTTGTAGAGAGTATCAATGGTTAATTTCTGATCTATGTTTTGGTAAACATCATTTTCAGTAAAATAAGCAGTTGTGCGTGGTCCATATATAAGATTTGTCGAATCATCCAGGATTTGGGCACTAAGGGAATACCCCAAAAAGACGATAACAATCCCAGAAATTCTTTTAAAGATTTGTATCATTAACTGATTAACTATCAATACTTATCGAATGCAGCAGTTCTTTGACCTTATTATCAAATCCTTTGCCATCCTTTAAAAAATAAAACTCAATAGGAATATAAAATATTGGCAGTCCTGATAAACCATTTTCAAAATCCCCAAGCTTTACCATATCCTTTTCAGTAGTTATAAGGCATTTTCCAATGCTGTCCATAGCATTAAATCTCTTTTTGATTTTTTCGATGGTTCCATGATCATATTGATGATGATCCTGAAAATGCAATGAATCAATCAGGTTATATTGTCGCTTCAAATAACCCTCGAAGTGCTTCGGGTTTCCTATGCCCGAAAATGCCAGGACATCCTGGCTAACTTCAATGCCCGATCCGAAAACAGGTTGTG
>CBDVAV010000695.1:0-2965 GCA_965372055.1 uncultured bacterium
CCATGAGCCACGAAAGGATAGATTACCTTCCCTAAATCAGCAACATTGTCTGACTTGCTGTCTTTTTTCTTTTTATCTTTCTTTTCCAGGCTTCCGGTATAGGTGGCTTTCCAGTCGATCCAATCGCCGTTAGCCATTTGACCCTGGCCTTCCCATCCCAATGAAGCAGCAGCATGTTCTCCATCACCATTACTTCCACCGTTGCTACCTCCATTGCTTCCTGGAGTGCCACTATCAGTGACCGCTACTCCGCTAAACCAACCTGAAAGCCTTATTTGGCCATCTCCTTTCTTAGGCTCAAAACCTAAAGTGATTAATTTGGCAGTAATTTTGGAATCCACTTTTACATCTGTAGTGTCATTGATTTTGATCTTCATACTGTGCTTTCCTGGATCACCACTGACTTCCAAATTATAACTGGCGCCAGCAATGGCAAGAGTATATTTTCCACTATGATCAATCATATCCAGGTCATTGATATTATAACCTCTTCCCTGAATCCAATTTTCATAGATGATCACGTTATCTTCAAATAAGGACCCTGAAGTAATTATAAAATTGGCAACGGCACCAGAATTCAGGTTTCCCAATGAATTGCCCATTCGCAACATATTGGCTGGATTGTAGGTAAGGGCTTTGAGGGCGCCTTCCTCGGAAAGGCCATATTTGATGGCTTTGCGTACATTGGGTAAAAAATCGGAAGTTTTCTTTAACCCACTGGCTGTAAACGAAAAATTAATGCCGTTCTTTTCCAGTACTGATGGGTTTGTAGGGGTCAACTCCCAATGCTTCATGTCGGCAAGTGAGACGTTCTGAGCATCAAAGGGATCATCAACATCATAGGCATCGGGATAATTTACAGGCAGGATAACAGAAGCATTTGCCCCTTTAATCTTACTGATCATCTTGTATTCATCCCCGCTTCCTTTGATAATATACTGGACTCCAAATTCATCACCTACTTTATCAGCCCGCAAGAAAGCTTTCCAGCTTGTTGATTCAAATATTTGGGGGAGGCTCCGGTTTTGTATCCAGGCATCCAAAGATTTATCGATAAATGGTTTCTCCCTCATGGAAGCATACCACTCTGCATCCAAGAAAGTCTGGCGCAAAAGTGCCATCGAACCCATGATAGACACCGGATACATTTGGGTGGATGTTCCTTTATTCAATGAAAAATGAGATGCAGCAGAAGAATTCAACATCACCTTGTTAGGTGTATCATCCCCTAAGGTGACCAGTGATGATGTGCCCCTTGCAATACCATCAGACCTGAAAGTCAGGACTGTTCCAAAACCCTCTTTGCGAAGGCCTTTGGCTGCTTTTTCAGATGGCTTAAATTCCTTGAACGCATCATACTCGGACTTTATCGCCTCGTTTGCGTTATAGGCTCCGGTAGTTTTGGAATTGATTTGTTCCCGCCTATCACCGAACCTACTTCTACTCGACCTTTCAACTTTAGGAAGTCCATAATTTGTATAAATGTCAATCATGGAAGGGTAGATATATTTACCCTTCAAGTCTACCGTGGTATAGCCTGCGGGAACTGAAATGCCAGCACCTGACCTTTCAACTTTTCCATCCCTTACCAACAAGGTGGCATTATCAACACGGGTTTTATAATCCAGGAAAATAGTGGCGTTTGTAAAGGCAAATGCCCCTGTTCGCTTGTCTTTTACGTCATTTACGGGGAAAGTCTCCTGGCTAAACACTTTAGCCCCCATGACGAATAAGACCAATAAAAATAGTAACGATCGTCTCATAATTTGTTTGGGTTATTTGGTTGGGGTGATCAATTTAATAAAAATTTTCTCATCCCTAACTTATCATTGGCATTTTAATAACAATTGAAATTAAATTTTTGATAGATGGTAATTGATGATGATAATATCCTTCATTGTTCTAATTTAGGATAACAAACAGGTTGCAGGTTTGCAGACCTTGGAACTCGAAACCCGAAACCCTCCTTCGTGTACTTCGGCGGGCAAGCCCGAAACACGAAACCCGAAACCGAAGCCGAAACCCGAAACCAGCCATCAACCATGAAAGAAATTATCTATAAACCACTTGATCTACAAACTTGGCCCGATCTGGTATCGCTCTTTGGCAAAAACGGTGCCTGCGGTGGTTGCTGGTGCATGACATGGAGGCTAACCTCTAAAGAATATGAGGCTAACAAAGGCGGGAACAACAAGTTGAAATTTCACGATCTGGTCAAAGCTGGCAAACCGCTTGGCACATTGGCTTATAGTAACAATATGCCAATAGGCTGGTGTTCTGTTTCACCTCGGGAAGCATTTCCCAGATTAGGTAATTCAAGGTTATTAAAAAGAATTGATGGCATTCCAGTTTGGAGTGTTACCTGTCTATACATTAAAAAAGACTTTAGAAAGGATGGCCTCTCCTCAACACTAATTAAAGCGGCCTGCAACAATGCATTTAAACAGGGTGCTATAACTATTGAAGCCTACCCAATTCTTCCAAAAAAGGATAACATGCCGGATGTATTTGCCTGGACAGGTTTTGCAAATGCCTATAAAAATGCCGGGTTTGAAGTAGTTCGTCAACCTTCCGAAACCAGGTTGATTGTACGACTGTTCAAAGGAGAATATTAAAGCAGGTCCATAACATTTTCGGGAACAGTTTAGCTTCCTTTAACCACAATGGGCCTTTCAGTGAGAATTGGATTGCCAGCCATAATCCATAAAGAATATCGAACAAGGAACACCGATATTTGATTTAAGAAGTTCTTGTTAATTTTAATTTCTTCAACATTCTTCAATCGTTAATCCTTGTTCTTATATCAAATTTATACTATAGCAAGGCAGTCTGAGCGGTGGGAACTTCCAAAATATCGAACAAGGAACACCGATATTTGATTTAAGAAGTTCTTGTTAATTTTAGTTACTACAACATTCTTCAATCGTTAATCCTTGTTCTTATATCAAATTTATACTATAGCAAG
>CBDVAV010000696.1:0-2957 GCA_965372055.1 uncultured bacterium
CAATAAGTTAACTTTCATGATAAATTTCAACTTGTTTTGTTTAAATCTTTAAATCATTAAATTGATGATGATAATAAGTTGATTATTGTTGATTTATTAACGAGCAACTTTGCATGAAAGTTAATACTATCTTATTGCTGTGATTTTAAGCAACTAATCCACATTGTCTAAAGTTAAACAAATATCAATCCACAGTTAATATTGGATTGTATATGGGCCTAGAATCCAATTGGCACGGACTGAAATTCTGTTGGTGTTTTCTACTGAATCTGTAAAGATTATGACTTTTTCAGGCTGTAATTTTTCATAGAAATTACCAGCATCCCATTTACCATTATTATTTTCATCAAAAAATATCCTGAGTTTATAATCTCCTGGCTTAACGTTGGTAAAGCTAAAGTTGTTAATGTTTTTCTTGGTTTTTATAATCTCGAACTTATTTGATAATAATTCCACGGTAAAGGACTCAAGTTCTGTATCTACGGAAATATGGATTATACCCGAGGATTCAGGGGAGTTAATTATAAACTTTTGCTCCTTTTGGATTGAACTATCATTTTCAATGCTAACATAAGAACCAAAGGCGAAATTCAAAACTTTTTGATTAAGGCTATCTATAATGGTGTTAGGTATTTGTAATTCAAAATCCAGGGAGGTTTTAAATTTATTGAAATTGAACAATGTGGAAGTATCAGCGTGAATTCTATTCAACGAGTCAATTTGAATGTAGATACTGTCTGGAGTAATGCTCTTTACTGGCTTAGTGAAATCAATAATTGAAGAAAGGATATGTGTCGATTTATCATAGGCCAGATCACTGACTGTAAATGTGAAATCATCAGTGTTCCTTGCTGTTTGTTGGTATTGAACATATATGGTGTCAGTTACAGTTGTATTGATACTATCGGTAGCGGAAATATAAAGTGCAAGGCTATCCTGAATATTAAAAGTGTTATAGACTTTTAGTGTTTTATTATGATCAACAAGATGATGTATAATATTTACTGTCGAATCAGGAAGTTCTACTTTGTAGTCTGTTACATATTTATTAAACTTGATTTCAAAATATTTGCCATTCTGCCTAGCACTTTGAATTTTAAAATCTGAAAGATCTAATAAAAGTAAAGACATTTTTATCCCACTGATTGCTGTATCTAGTCTGATAATCTCATTTTGAAATGCGTACATTTCATTTTTAGAATTACAAATGAGATTACTGTTTTTATCGGTGAAAGCATAGAGATTATAATTACCGTTCTTGATATTTCTAAAAGTAAAATCACCCTTTTTATTGCTTTTGGTAAAATATAAAGGCATCCCGGTAAACAAGTCCAGTGTATCTTCAATATCATACAATCCAATTACAACATTGTTTATTGGCTGTTTAGTAATCAGGTTATCAATATTTCCTTTAATTGATCCAGTATCTAGAAAAGGGCCTGTACTAAATGATAATAAGGCATTGGCTGAATTTCCTTCAGTGAGGTCTTTAATTGATTCCCTGAAATTGAAAGTGTAGGTAGTACTATCCTTGAAATCTTCTTCAAATTCCAGGATAAGCCTTCCTTTGCGCAATTTATAATCATACTCTACATCAATTCTAGGAGTTATTATCAGTTCATTCTTAATGTTGGCTACAACTATAAGTTCATCAAATTCAAGCTCTATTGATTTCCCATGGTAATTCAGGGATTGATTTTCAGGGATTGTGGAAACAATTTTGGGAGGTATTTTGTCCCTGGGACCTCCAGTTGGTTGCGATTGGCTGGCACAACTCCCGAGGACAGTCGGAACGAAAACTATTTGTATATAGTGAAGTAACTTACTTATCGTCATTTTTTAACCACGTAGATCAAACTTGAATATTCCAATGAGTTAACTGATGCCCAATCGTTTGATTTCCAGCCACATAGAAGTGATCTGACATAAGTTTTAATGCCAAAGCTTTTACCCAGATTTTGGGATTTATATTTTTCACTTAAAAAACTCACATAGTACGCATCCAGCTTCATGGGTATTATGTTCTTAATTGATAGATTATTATTCTTTAACAAAAGACCCATGGTTTGACGGGAGAAATGCGAAAGATGCCTTGGCACATCATAGCCAGCCCAATATTCTTTGTAATGAATGGCATCCCAACTAGCACAGTTGGGAACTGCAATAATCAACAATCCATTTTTGGAAAGAAGATTGTTGAGAGCAGTAAGGGTTTCATTTAGACTGGGCAACTGTTCCAAAACATGCCATAGCGTAATTATGTTAAATTTTTGATCTTTATCAAGTTTATCAAGGTTTTCGACAACTGATCCATTTGTCAATTTATTAGCTTGTTGCCTGGCTCTTTCTTCAGGTTCAACACCTGATACTTCCCAATTGTTAGAATTACATTTTGCCAGGAATTCCCCTGTCCCTGTACCGAAGTCCAATAACTTTCCATGTGGATGCAATCTATTAAGGAGTTTCAATTTGCCTTTAAGAGTAAATGTTCTGGCTATTTTATAGAGAAAATTAACCAAGTTACCAGATTTATTACTGTGGGATATATATTCTTCGGATTGATAATAATCTGAAATATTGTCCAACCCCGGACGTGGATTTGTAAATAGGAAAGAACAAGATTCACATTTTACGATAGCAAAACTTTCTTTCGATACCAAGTGGTCGTTACAGATGATAAAATTGGAAAAATTCTCACTTTGGCAAACTGGGCAATTATCTAATCTTTCGTACATAAATTACCTGCCAAGATACACCATAATGATCGAAATATCTGCCGGGGAAACTCCGCTTATCCTAGAGGCCTGACCCAAAGTTTCAGGCTTAACTATATTTAATTTCTCTTTTCCTTCTGCAGAAAGACCATTTATTGAATCATAATTTAAGGTTGGGTTAATAGAATAATCTTCAAGGGTTTCTAAATTTTCGGCAAAGTGTTTTTCCCTGTCGATATAATG
>CBDVAV010000697.1:0-2954 GCA_965372055.1 uncultured bacterium
CATTTCAACGGAAAATTCAAAGAAGATAACACTAAAAGGGAATTTTTAAATTATATCAATAGTTAGTAAACAATCATAAATATCAATTTGTGTTATCTGACAATAGATTTTTATTGAAAGCAACCTAATTATTTTATTAATCAATGAGCCTGGAAAAAGAAATCAAACAAAATGAGTTTAGGAATGAATATCAGAAGGCATTCATCAATATATTGTATACTCGTAACTATCTGGTCAATCAAGCTAATACTGTTTTTAAAAAATATAATATCACAAGGCAGCAATTCAATGTCTTAAGAATATTACGCGGTCAACACCCAAATCCAATATCTATTAATCTAATAAAAGAAAGGATGCTGGATAAAATGTCTGATACATCCAGAATCGTTGCAAGGTTATTGATAAGAGGCCATATATTTAAAAACACCTCTTCCGGCGACCGTCGTGCCTTGGAGGTAAGCATCACAAAAAAAGGATTGGCTCTTTTACAAGAAACCGATTGCGAAGTTGAAGCGTTCGAGGAATTATTGCAAAACTTAAGCAGCCAAGAAATCCAACAATTTAACCTTTTATTGGATAAGATTCGCAAGACATGAGTGCCTAACAGATAGTTTTCCCTGTTTTATTTTAAAAATACATGGGTTCGGCTATCTTTGCGGCTGGTTTTTAAACACCTCGAAAAATAAATGGAAAATATAATATTTCTAGCCCCTCTACTTGGCATAGTTGGACTGATCATTATGGCACTTAAATCATCCTGGGTAATCAAACAAGATGCTGGTGATGCCAATATGCAAGAACTTGCAAGTCATATTGCAAAAGGGGCAATGACTTTCCTACGGGCGGAATGGAAAATACTATCTTACTTCGTAATTATCGCCGCCATATTACTTGCCTATTCGGGAACCCTGGTTGAGACATCAAGTCCAATAATAGCCATAACTTTTATTATTGGTGCAATATTATCAGCTACAGCCGGATATATTGGCATGAGGGTGGCTACTAAAGCAAATGTAAGAACAACCCAAGCCGCCAGAACAAGCCTGGCCAAAGCACTTAAAGTCAGTTTTACAGGTGGAACAGTGATGGGTCTAGGGGTAGCAGGATTAGCAGTGTTGGGTTTAGGATCCTTATTTATCATACTTTATAACGCCTATGTGTTGAGTGAGGGTGCAAATGTCAATGGCATTCAAATGGAAAAAGCCCTGGAAGTATTGGCCGGCTTTTCATTAGGCGCTGAAAGTATTGCCTTGTTCGCTAGAGTTGGAGGAGGAATTTTTACCAAAGCGGCAGACGTTGGTGCCGATCTGGTAGGTAAAGTTGAAGCCGGAATCCCTGAAGATGACCCCAGGAACCCTGCAACAATAGCTGATAACGTGGGCGATAATGTGGGCGATGTAGCAGGAATGGGAGCCGACCTTTTCGGATCATATGTTGCTACCATTCTTGCAAGCATGATCCTCGGTAGAGAGATTCAATCAAATGATAACTTTGGAGGGATTGCACCTGTTCTACTTCCAATGATAATTGCAGGGATGGGATTGGTCTTTTCAATCATAGGTACTTTTATGGTTAAAATTAAAGAAGATGGCAATGTCTTGAAATCATTGAACACTGGTAACTGGGCTTCCATAGTCCTCACAATAATTGCATCATTTTTTCTTGTTGACTGGCTCTTTCCCGAGACTTTAGAGTTCAGGGGTGAAGTTTTTACTAAACTTGATACTTTTGGGGCCATTTTTACAGGGCTTGTGGTTGGCGCACTTATGAGCATCATCACAGAATACTATACATCTATTGGCAGGGCTCCTGTAAATTCAATAGTTCAGCAGTCCTCAACCGGCCATGCCACAAATATCATAGCTGGTTTGGCTGTAGGAATGCAATCAACAGTATTTCCTATTATTGTTTTAGCTTCTGGAATTTACATTGCACATGCATTTGCAGGATTATATGGAATAGCTATATGTGCTGCTGGAATGATGGCCACCACGGCCATGCAATTGGCAATTGATGCTTTTGGTCCAATTGCTGATAATGCAGGAGGTATTGCAGAAATGAGTGGGTTGCCTAAAGAAGTTAGAGACAGAACAGATATTTTGGATGCGGTTGGAAATACTACCGCAGCCACGGGAAAAGGATTTGCCATTGCTTCAGCTGCTTTAACAGCACTCGCGTTATTTGCAGCTTTTGTAGGCATTTCTGGTATTTCCTCAATCGATATATATAAAGCCGAGGTACTTTCTGGCTTATTCATCGGAGCCATGATACCTTTTATATTTTCTTCACTGGCAATAGCAGCAGTTGGTCGCGCTGCCATGGCAATGGTACAAGAAGTAAGGAGGCAATTCAAAGAAAAGCCTGGAATTATGGAGGGAACTGAAAAACCAGACTATGAAAGATGTGTAGATATATCAACCAAGGCTTCATTAAATGAGATGATGCTTCCCGGCTCAATTGCTTTAGTTGTACCCATAATTGTTGGCTTCAGTTTCGGGCCTGAGGTTCTTGGAGGAACCTTGGCCGGAATTACAGTCTCCGGGGTACTGATGGGGATTTTTCAAAACAATGCTGGTGGTGCATGGGACAATGCCAAAAAATCTTTTGAGAAAGGAATTGAAGTAGACGGAAAAATGGAATACAAAGGTTCTGAAGCGCATAAAGCTTCTATCACAGGAGATACCGTGGGCGATCCATTTAAGGATACCTCGGGGCCATCCATGAATATTCTCATCAAATTAACTTCCATTGTAGCCCTAATAATCGCACCTCATATCGCAGTTGATAAGGATACTCATGTTTATAATGATCGTGATAATAATCAAGGTCAGGTAAAAACAGAAATCGTGGAAATAAAAACTGAATTAAATCAGGAATAAATACCACATTTAAAATAGCAATATCTTTAAGGGCATTTTAATTGCTATTTCTAAGCCATTTGCATAATAAATATT
>CBDVAV010000698.1:0-2954 GCA_965372055.1 uncultured bacterium
TTTGGATTTAAAGAAAAATCACGGAAAAGAAGAATTAAGGGCTCGCGATCTATTTTACGCGCTATGGGTCCCCGACCTCTTTATGAAACGTGTGGAAGCTAACGAAATGTGGTCATTGTTCTGCCCAAATGAAGCTCCAGGCCTGGCCGATTGCTATGGGGAGGAATTTGATAAATTATATCTCAAGTATGAAAAGGAAGAAAAATTCAGGAAGCAGGTTAAGGCCCAGGACCTTTGGTTTGAAATTCTTGAAGCACAGATTGAAACAGGGACGCCTTACATGCTATATAAGGATGCTGCAAACAAAAAGTCAAATCAGAAAAACCTGGGTATTATTAGATCAAGCAACCTGTGTACTGAAATTATCGAATACACTTCACCCGATGAGGTAGCAGTATGTAATCTTGCATCTATAGCTTTGCCCAAGTTCATTACTGATGATGGAAAATTTGACCACCAGAGATTATATGAAGTTACCTATGTAGCTACTAAAAACCTCAATAAGGTTATTGATGTCAATTACTACCCCGTGGAAGAAGCCAGGTACTCTAATATGAGACACAGACCAATTGGGTTAGGGGTGCAAGGACTGGCAGATATTTTTATATTGCTTAGGATGCCGTTCGATTCCAAAGAAGCAAGAGGATTGAACACGGACATCCATGAAACCATTTATTTCGCCGCAATGACTGCCTCAAAAGATCTGGCCAAAGTAGATGGGCCTTATGAGACATTCAAAGGATCACCGGTATCAAAAGGTATTTTCCAGTTCGACATGTGGGGGGTTTCCCCTGAATCCAAACGATGGGATTGGGAAAAATTGAAGAAGGAAGTTAAAAAACATGGTGTGAGAAATTCACTACTGTTGGCACCTATGCCAACAGCTTCAACTTCCCAAATATTAGGCAATAACGAGTGTTTTGAACCTTATACTTCTAATATTTATACCCGAAGGACCTTATCAGGTGAATTTATCGTGGTAAACAAGCATTTGATGAAAGACCTGATCGAATTGGGATTGTGGAATGATAGCATGAAAAATAAATTGATCGAGGCAAATGGTTCAATCCAAAACATCCCTGAGATACCACAAAATATTAAAGATCTCTATAGAACAGTTTGGGAGATTTCCCAAAAGTCAATTATTGATATGGCTGCTGACAGGGGGGCTTATATCTGCCAAAGTCAAAGTCTGAATATTCATATTAAAAATCCCAATTTTGGCAAGATGACTTCCATGCATTTCCACGCCTGGAAGAAAGGATTGAAAACAGGGATGTATTATCTGAGATCAAATGCTGCAACTGATGCCATTAAATTTACTGTTGATAAGGAACAATTAGCAAAACCTGAAACGGTAATTGAAGGAAATGTTTCCTTGGCAATGACCCAAGAGCAGAAACAATCAGATATGGCATGTTCCCTGGATGACCCTGATGATTGCATTGCTTGCGGAAGTTAATACAGCTTGATAAAGAATAGAAAAGCCCTTAATCGGACGTAGTTATGATTCTTGTGCATCAATCTGGAAAAAACAAACTGTTTCCACAAGATAAAAATTACCTCTTGAAGGAAGCCATGTTTGTTCAAAAAGATGACCTTCTTCACCATTTGGTCAACACGGTCAAAGAATATTACCAAAAGGAGCACAATCCCCTGGGTTTAATTGATGATACAATTATTAAAATTGTTAGCTCACAAACCTCAATAATGAAATTATCCGAATTCTATGATGATCTGGCAGGTATATATAGATATAAACATGGATATAACCAATTGGAAATTAATTTTGATGGAGTGGATCATTTCGAAAAATTTAAAATGGAGTGGAATAAGAAATTCAAGGAATGGACTCTCAATTTCTGTACTTATAAACCATTCCTGAAAGCAGTTTTAGAAGTGGCAATATTTTACCCCGAACATCAGAAAGCAGAGCTGGCCAGTTCGAGGTTCAAAATAATTTTAGCTCATTTTTTCGAATTGAAAGTTTATAAATACAAGGGGGTTAACGAATTCAAGATTGCCTAGTACTTCACTTCAGATCCCTATAAGATGAATTAGAGATATAATTTTGAATAATTTAAATATTTGCTATTATATATGTTAATATAAAGAATTATTAATACTTTTACATATATTATATATACGTAATACGTATAGCCAGACGTTATCTTCAATCTCACAAACCAATTGAAAACTTTCTTGCTCATTTTTAATATTGCTTTTTTACTGCCTGCTTACAGCCAATTACAAGGCAATTCGGATGTAATTACTGATGCTACCATATATAAAGAAACAGCTTGGAGGAAAGCCATGACTCATTATCAAAATGGCAATTACAGTAATGTCATCTTAATTTATGACTCAATTTATACCTCGCTTCTGAATAGTGCTCAAAATCTGGAAGTATACAAAGTTGTCCATGATTCTTACCTTAACCTATCAATGAATACTGGTAATGACAGTACAATTTATCTTTTGAAATCTAAAGATGCATAC
This sequence comes from uncultured bacterium, assembly GCA_965372055.1. GTDB lineage: Bacteria > Bacteroidota > Bacteroidia > Cytophagales > Cyclobacteriaceae > CBDVAV01. The sequence continues at coordinate 2,500 of CBDVAV010000698.1, forward strand.
GATCAGTCAATTAAATGGTATGGTAGAAAGTTCGTTGATGATTATTGGAGTTCAGCTCTTGAATTACCTAAAAATATTTTCAATGAATATGACGAACAACCTTCATTTAAAATAAACACGGAAGAGTATTCAAAATACATATCCACTAACCTCAGATACCCAAAATTGGCAAGAAGGTTTGCAATTGAAGGCAGAGTTTGGATTGAGTTCACTGTGAATATTGATGGTACGAAAGATGGATTTCGTGTTAATAAAGGATTGTTAGGTAAGGGTTGTGAAGAGGAAGCTATCCGTTTAATTAAAGAAGCACCAAACTTTATTCCGGCAAAAAAAGACAATAAGCCAGTATATGCAAGACAGGTACTTCCGGTGGTTTTTAAACTTTCCTCGTTCACTAAAGATAATCGAGTAGACGGCCGTGAGCGATAAGCCCACGGTACGCCTCTCACACCACC
>CBDVAV010000699.1:0-2945 GCA_965372055.1 uncultured bacterium
ATTGGGTAAATTGATAAATTTTTTTTCAAATAAAAGAAAATATCAGAAAGCATTTGAGATGGTTCTCAGTGATGAATTTAAAAGCATTGTAAATGAGAATTATTTAAAGCGAAACCCGACCCAATCTGCTGAAGTGGAATTAATGGTAGAGGGTAAAAAGGCTTTATTCAGTACCTGGTATGAGTTTTTTCCTAGATCTGCTTCAGGTCAACCTGGTAAACATGGCACCTTCAAAGATTGTGAACGATTGCTTCCAAGAATATCCTCAATGGGTTTTGACGTGCTTTATTTTCCTCCAATTCACCCTATTGGAAAATTACATCGCAAAGGAAAGAACAATAACACCAATGCGGCTAATAATGATCCCGGGTCCCCATGGGCTATTGGAAGTAATGAGGGTGGGCACAAGGCAATCCACAATGAATTGGGAACGCTAAAAGAGTTCAAGCAACTAATAAAGAAAGCTAATAACTATGGTATAGATATAGCAATGGACCTGGCATTTCAATGCGCTCCCGATCATCCTTATGTAAAACAACACCCTAAATGGTTTAAGTGGAGACCAGATGGAAGCGTACAGTATGCTGAAAATCCACCAAAAAAATACCAGGATATCCTGCCCCTGAATTTTGAAAGTGAGGCATGGGAAAGCCTTTGGAATGAGCTTAAATCCGTGGTTGTTTATTGGATAAAACAAGGGATAGAAATTTTCAGGGTAGATAACCCACACACAAAGCCAATCCCCTTTTGGAAATGGTTACTTGCAGAAATAAAGCTTGAATATCACAATGTCATATTTCTGGCCGAAGCATTCACCCGGCCAAAGGTCATGGCTTCCCTGGCAAAAGCCGGATTTACCCAATCTTACACTTATTTTACCTGGAGGATAAGCAAGCAGGAATTAATTGAATACATCGAAGAATTGACAAATTCTGATTCAAGGAATTATTTCAGGCCCAATTTCTGGCCGAATACTCCTGATATATTGCCATTTCAATTACAAAAAGAAGGAGAAAACACTTTTATTAGCAGGTATGCATTAGCTGCAACACTATCTGCCAGTTATGGTATTTATGGTCCCATGTACGAGTATTTTGAAGACAAAGGGTTAAAAGGTAAAGAGGAGTATTTCAACTCCGAGAAATTTGAATTAAAGAAACACTCTTGGAAAAAAGTAACCAGGATGACTGAAATCATCACCTTGGTCAATAAAGCCAGAAATGACAATCCAGCCCTACAAAATACCTGGAACATCCGGTTTTGCCAGATTGAGAATGAGCAACTGATAGCATATTTAAAAACGACTTATGACAGGTCCAATATAATATTAACAGTGGTAAACCTTGACCCTAATAATCAGCAATCCGGTTTTGTCCAGCTTCCACTGGATTTGCTTCAACTTGATAAGAAAATAAATATTAAAGTTACCGATCTGGTAACTGGAGACACTTATACCTGGGTTGAAGAGTGGAATTATGTCGAACTGGATCCCAATGCTGTTCCATTCCATTTGTTCAAGCTAATAATCAAAGAATCAAACCTTTAACAAAATGCCGAGGAAAGAAAATAGCTTGTGGTTTAAGGATGCAGTTATTTACGAATTGCATGTCAAAAGCTATTTCGATTCTACTGGCAATGGCGTGGGGGATTTTAACGGATTGATTCAAAAACTGGAATATATAAAAGAATTCGGAGTCAATACCCTTTATTTACTTCCATTTTATCCGTCCCCATTAAAAGATGACGGATATGATGTGACCGATTATTATAACGTCCATCAGTTATATGGAGATTTACCACAGTTCAAGAAATTTCTTAAAGAAGCCCATAGGAGAGGACTTAGGGTTATTATCGAACTGGTGCTTAATCATACTTCCGATCAACATCCCTGGTTTGCAAGAGCCAGAAAATCACCAGAAGGATCAAAATATAGGGATTATTACGTGTGGAGCAAAACAAAAAACAAGTACAAGGACGCCCGGGTGATTTTGAAGGATTTTGAGTCATCAAACTGGACTTACGATGAAGAAACAGGATCATATTATTGGCATCGGTATTATAGTCATCAACCTGACCTAAACTTTGACATCCCGGAGGTGAGGGCAGAGATATATAAGATTGTGGATCACTGGCTTAAAATTGGAATTGATGGGTTCAGGCTTGCCAATGTGCCTTTCATGTTTCAAAGAGAAGGAACTACTTGCGAAAATTTGCCGGAGGCGCATTCCTTTCTTAAAGAGCTCAGGAGCCATATAGATAAAAGATATTCGGATAGGATTTTGTTGGCAGAAACAAACCTGTGGCCAGAGGATGCTGCCATGTATTTTGGTGAAGGTGAAGAGTGCCAGATGGCATTTCACTATCCATTGTTGCCAAGGTTGTTCATGAGTTTGCATACAGAAGACAGTTATCCAATAATAGATGTAATCGAGCAAACGCCAAAAGCACCTGAAAATTCCCAATGGGCGGTTTTTCTCAGAAATCACGATGAGCTGGCACTGGAAATGGTGACTGAAGAGGAAAAGGACTATTTGCTTAAGGTTTATGCCAGCGATCCTAACACGAAGCACAATATAGGTATTAGAAGAAGGCTGGCCCCTATGCTGGAAAATGATCGCAGGAAAATTGAATTAATGTATAATCTGCTGTTCTCACTTCCAGGTACCCCAATTATATATTATGGAGATGAAATTGGCATGGGGGATAATGTTTTTTTGGGTGATAGAAATGGAGTTCGAACGCCCATGCAATGGAATGCTGAAAGCAATGCTGGATTTTCCCATGCCAACCCTCAGAAGTTATTCCTTCCAGTAATTAATGACCCTCTCTACAGGTATGAAACTGTAAATGTGGCAAGTCAGGAAAATAATCCCTCATCATTATTCTGGTGGTTAAAAGGCCTGATTGCGGCCAGAAAAAAGTTTAAAGCATTGGCCTGGGGCGAT
>CBDVAV010000700.1:0-2940 GCA_965372055.1 uncultured bacterium
GAGGTATTTTTTTCTTATTTAGTATCTTAGGAAACCTTAATTCGAATTAATTTGGTGAAATCTGCTAAATACTACTTTGTTGGTATTTCGTAAGTAAATTTGCTTTGCCAAATTTGTGCAGTGAAATGAATGTGAAATCCCTGATACAGATCTTAGTAATATTATGCTCAACCAAAACTGCTTTTACTCAGGTGATTGATGCTGCTATGTGTACAGAGGATGCTCATCCATTTATAAATAAGTACATAAAAGCCAATAAGTCCGTTCATATTATTCCTTTTGATTCATTGATAGCCAATGAAGAAAAGTTTGAGTTCAAACCAGTAGGGGATGAGCCTGTAATCTATCATGGTTATGATCCTTTCTATTACTGGTACAAGTTCGAAATAGAGAACGGTGAGGATATGGAGAATCGATTGGTTTTTTTGACCGGGTCTTTAGGGATAAGGCATGCTGAACTCTTTCAGAAAACCGACAGTATCTGGAAATCACTTGGAGTGCTTGGTTACTCCTACCGATTTCAAACCAGGCCTTATCTCCATTCCAAATATGCCTACCCAATAACTGTTCCTGCCAAATCCCACAATGAATTCTATTTGTTCGTAAATGAGAGCCATGCCTATAAGACTTATGCTTTTGGCCTCTTTCACGAAAAGGCCATGAAAAACTCAGCCAACAAGTTTTATTTCTCTTTTGGCATTATGATCGGTTTGCTGCTTCTTTTCCTGATATTCAATGCTTACTTGTTTATCCACAATGGGGGAAAAATCCACTTTTGGTACGCGGTATATATATTGGCCCAGGTATTTCTCCTGGTAAAACATGAAGGCCTTGATGCAGAGTTTTTGGGTATGGATTCAGTGTTTGGCTACAGGTCAACCTCGATGGCAGCTGTCAGTGGGTTTTCAATTGGCCTGCTCATGCATGTTCTCTTGTTGTTTTTTGACCAAGTAGATAAGAAATCGCTTCCATTTATTATAGTCAGGGCAATTAAGTGGGCATTGTTGACTATTTCATTGGTGCAATTGGTAACGTTTTATGTTCAGCCCGTCCATGATATTGAATGGGCAATTGTGAGAATATCAACCAACACAACATTTTTTGGGATGGTGACCATTCTATTATATTGCATATACTGTATTTATATTGGGTTTCGGCAATCTGGCTGGTTTATACTGGTTGCATTGAGCGTTTTTCTCTTTGGTGGTATTGAAAGAATACTTTTTCTCACTTCTAAAACCCATTTGTTGCCTCCCTCGCTTTTCGAGATTGGAATGGTCCTGGAAACCATCATCATTTCATTTGGCCTTATGTACCGATATCAGTTAGCAGAGAAAGAAAGAGTTCGAATTGCAGAGGAGCTGAACAATCAAAAACTACATTTGGCCAGGGAGATAATTGGCGCACAGGAAAATGAGAGAAAGCGGATTGCCCAAGATTTGCACGATGACTTAGGGAGCAATTTAGCTGCCATTAAGATACACATGGAATCTTTTCAATCCCCCCAAAGTGGAAAAGATGAGATTATCAATCTATTAGATCGCGCATCTTCCAACATAAGACATGTTTCCCATAATCTTATGCCACCGGAATTTTCCAATACCAGCCTTAAACATATCATCAAAGCCCATACCAATCAATTAAATGAAGATTCTGCCATTCAATTTAAATTCATTGATCATGGTGACCTGGGTTGTTTTAACAAGGAGGAGGAACTGATGATTTATAGAATCATTATAGAGCTAACCACTAACATTATTAAACATGCTGAAGCCTCAGAGGTTTTCATTCAACTGTTAAATCATGAAAATGTGTTTCAAATTATTGTTGAAGATGATGGTGTGGGGATGAGCTCCGAAATAAATGAGGGTATCGGGCTTAAAAACATTAAAACCCGTACAGATTATCTCAAAGGATCAATAAATACTGATACCAATGAGCAGGGGACTACCATTATTATCTCCATCCCAATTAATCCCAATAGAAATGAAACCACCAATTAAAATTATTATAGCCGATGATCATCAATTATTCGTTGATGGAATCAAAATATTGATAAACAATGAAGAAGGGTACGAACTGGTAGGTCATGCTTACGATGGGAAATCATTGATCTCAATACTGGGAAAAATGACTGCAGATGTAATTCTAATGGATATAAACATGCCATTGATGAACGGGTTGGAATCGACTAAGATCATAAAGTCCACCAATGCTCAAACGAAAATATTAATGTTGTCCACCTATGGGGAAAAATACATGATAGATCGAGCCAAGGAGTACGGCGCAGATGGTTATCTTTTAAAGACCAGTTCAAAAGAAGTATTGCTTAAGACAATAAAAGAAGTGCACAAAGGGGTTAGTAATTATCTGGAACCGCAAGCTGCAATAAGGCCCAAACCATTAGGTTATGACGATCCTTTTATCAAGCAATTCAATCTCACTAAACGCGAATTGGAAATCATTGACCTGATTAAAAAGGGGCTGACAAACAAAGAGATTGCCGATCAACTTTTTCTTAGCCAGTTTACTGTTAAAACGCACCGCAGAAACATCACCGCCAAGCTTGATGTAAACAGTACTGCTACTTTACTAAAATTTATAAATGACTATAATTTGTGATTTTGGTCAGGGGTTTTTCGTTGACATTCTGTTAATACGGATTTTGCACAAGCAGAAGCCGATGACCAGCTTGTTAATCTTACCCACTTTTCATTACCAACGCAGTTTCTCGGCTGTGCCGAGTGACGGCTATAATATAAAATGAAAATGACTATAAAATTCAAATGCCATACCTACAACGGCGCATTCTTATGAGAAAGTCAATATAAATATTTTAATAATCGGCAATTATTCTTTCAAATTATCATTTTTTAGGTCCATTGGGGCAAGGATACTAGTCTGCAAGTTCTAAATTCAGTTTCAGGTTATGTAACGATG